>JAQXRL010000240.1 GCA_029218505.1 Eubacteriales bacterium
TGCCTGTTCTACGATTTCCACGTTCGCGCCGTCAAAGGTACCCAACGTTACCGCGCCGTTGAGCATCAGCTTCATGTTGCTGGTTCCACTGGCTTCCGTGCCCGCGGGGGAAATCTGTTCCGACACGTCCGCCGCCGGGATAATCCGTTCCGCATAGGAGCAGTTGTAATTCTGCACAAACACTACCCGCAGCCGTTCGTTGGTATCCGCATCGGCATTCACCATTTCGGCAATCTGGTTGATAAAGCGAATGATTGTCTTCGCCCGGTCATAGCCTGGCGCAGCCTTTGCGCCAAAGAGGAACGCGGTGGGATAAAAATCCGGGAGCGTTCCGGCTTTGAGTCGATGATAGAGAACCAAAATGGACAGCGCATTCATCAACTGGCGCTTGTACTCATGCAAACGCTTCACCTGAACGTCAAACAACATGTCGCTTTTCAGTTCCACGCCCTCAGCCTTGCGGATATATTCGGCCAACTGACGCTTTTTTTCCGCCTTTACGGCCAAAAAACGCCGGCACAAATCGTCGTCTATGCGCGTTTTCAGCGCATCCAGCCGATACAGGTCCGTCAGAAATCCGTCTCCCACTGCGTCTGTCAGCAGCGCCGTCAGTTCGGGATTGCACAGTCCCAGCCATCTGCGCTGGGTAATGCCATTGGTCTTGTTTTGAAACCGTTCCGGATACAGGGCGTACCATGCGGACAGCACGCGTTTTTTCAGGATTTCCGTGTGAATTTCCGCCACGCCATTCACCGCGTGAGAAGCATACACCGCCAGCTGGGCCATGTGCACCCGCGGCTCGGTTCCGCGTTGAATGATGCACAATTCTTCCGTCGGCGTCACGCCCCGTTTCGCCATCTCCCGGCAGAAACGCCCGTCGATTTTTTCCATGACTTCCACGATTTCCGGAACGACGCTGCGCAGCAGGCGCAAATCCCATTTTTCCAATGCCTCCGGCATTACGGTGTGGTTGGTGTACGCAAAGGTCCTCTGGGCAATGGCAAAGGCGTCCTCAAACTCCACGCCCTCCAATTGCAACAGGCGAATCAACTCCGGAATCGCCATTACCGGGTGCGTATCGTTGAGTTGTACGGCATATTCCGCCGCAAAATCGTCATATCCTGAATGGGTTCGGCGGTAACGCCGCAGCATATCCTGAATGGATGCGCTCACCAAAACGTATTGCTGCTTGACGCGCATTGCCTTGCCGGCAGGCATGGTATCGTTCGGGTACAAAAATTTGGTAATATCTTCGGCGCGGTTTTTGTCCGCGCTGGCCTGCGCGTATTTTTGACGGTTGAACAAATCAAAGTCCACTTCGTGCAAGCTCTCGCATTGCCACAAACGCAGGGTACCTATATTGTCCGTGCCGTAACCGATGACAGGCATATCGTAGGGCACGGCCCGAACATCCCCGGTGCGCATGGAGACGATCACGCTCTCATCCTCCCGGCGAACGCTCCACGGATCCCCAAAGCGCGCCCAGTCGTCCGGCGATTCCTTCTGGCGCCCTTCCTCATCAAAGGATTGCTTGAACAAACCATACCGGTATCGCAAGCCATAGCCATCCAGCGGCAGGTTCATCGTGGCTGCGCTGTCCAGAAAGCAGGCTGCCAGCCGGCCAAGCCCGCCGTTGCCAAAAGCATCGTCCTCCACGTCTTCCATCCGGGCGAGATCCGCGCCCTTTTCCGCCATCCGGCGCTTCGTCTCCTCCAGAAGGCCCGCGCAATACAGATTGTTGTACACCATGCGCCCCACCAGGTACTCCGCGGAAAGATAACATGCCCTGCGTCCACGCGCGCGCTTCTCTTCCGATTTCAGCCAGTCCGGGCCAATTTCCAGCATTGCCGCCCGGGAAATCGCGCTGTGCATCTGGTTGGCGTCTGCATGGGCCAGATCCGTATGTGCTTCCAATGCCGCAAACTCCTCCGCCCGGCGAAGCATTCGTTCCACATCTCTCATACAAGGGCCTCCCTTCCGGTTTCATGGTTCATTTTTCGCAAGCGTTTTGCCAGTTCTTCCGTGCATGCTCCAGGCTGCATTCGCCACAGCCAGTTTCCGCCGATGGTGCCGGGCACATTCATCCGGGCATCGTCCAAAGACAAAATGTCCTGCATGGGCGCAATCGCCGTGTCCGCCGGGCTGGAAAATGCGGCGCGAACCATCGCTTGCGCAATGCCGTCCTCCGCTACATGCAGGATGCGCTGTACGTTTGCCCGCGTGTTTTCGTCCAGCTCCCGCCACCAGCCAACCACCGTATCGTTGTCATGGGTGCCGGTATACACCACGCAGTTGCGCCTCATATTTTTCGGCGAAAGCGGATTGTCCTTCCCGCCGAAGCAGAATTCCAGCACCTTCATGCCCGGATACCCACAGGCATTGCGCAGCCGGATGACCGTGCCCGTAAGGCATCCCAAGTCCTCCGCGACAATGCGTGCCTGAGGCGCCTTTTCCCGCAGCACCCGAAACAGCGCCTTTCCCGGTCCGCGCATCCAACATCCCTCCCGGGCATTGGGCGCACCCGCGGGAATGGAATAATAATGCGCAAAGCCGATGAAATGATCGATGCGCACCATGTCAAACAATTCTGCCATGGCTCGCATGCGCTCCACCCACCAGTCATACTTCCGCGCCTTCAGCGTTTTCCAATCGTACAGCGGATTTCCCCACAGTTGACCGTCTTCGCTGAAATAATCCGGCGGCACGCCCGCCACCCGCACCGGATGCAGACGCGCATCCAGTTGGAAGCAATCGGGATGCGTCCACACATCGCAGGAATCCTCCGCGGAATAAATGGGCATGTCCCCAAAGATCCGGATGCCCTGTTCGTTGGCATACTTCTTCAGCGCTGTCCACTGACGGCGAAACAGCATCTGAACAAAGATCTCATACTCGATTTCCTGCCGCAAAAGCGCTCCGTAGCGGGCAAGCGCCGCGCCATCCCGCATGCGGACGGACTCGTCCGGCCACGCCATCCAGGAAACGCCGTGAAAGTGCCGCTTGAGCGCCGCGAACATGGCATAATCTTCCACCCATGGATTTTCCTTCCGGAAAGCATCCAAACTGCCGGAAAACCGGGAAAACGCCTTGCGCAGCAGCGCATCCTTGGCAGAACGCACCACGTCAAAATCCACGCGTTCCGGGTTCTCCGGCTGCGGCATGGAAGCCGCCTCCTCCGGCGCAAGCAATCCCTCCTCCGCCAACGACGGAATGTCGATCAGCAGCGGGTTCCCCGCAAAGCTGGAAGCGCTCTGATACGGAGATTCGCCGTATCCCGTAGGGCCGACCGGCAATACTTGCCAAATGCGCATGCCGGATTTCCGCAGGAAATCCACAAACGCGTACGCTTCTGCGCCTAGCGTACCGATGCCGCCACGGGATGGAAGGGATGTAATATGCAAAAGCACGCCGCCTTGCCGCATCAAATCCACCTCACTTCAATTGAATCACCGCGCTGGAGAGACCGCCCAACGTCAGCATGTCTCCAACCAGCTCGCCTTCGCCCAGAACCTTCAGCATTTTGCCCTGCACCAGACAGGATATTTCTTCCCGGGAAAAATTGTGCGCAACCAGCACCCGCATATGCTCATCAGATAGGATATATCCGCACAACGCGTCCTGTCCCAGGTCCGCCGCTTGGACCGCGCCATGCTGAAACACCGGCAGAGCGTTGCGCAAATGCAGGATTTCCCGATAACAGTTCAGCAGGGAATCTGCCTGGGCGTCCTGTTCCGCTACGCCCTGTTTTTGCCGCTGAGATTGATCCGCGTTTGCCGGAGGCAGGCATGTTCCATCGTCGTTCATCGCCGACCACAGCATTGGCAATCGCTTGTTTTCGTCCGCGCCCGAACCGGACATTCCCAATTCCTCGCCGTAGTACAAGTACGGCATGCCGGGCAGCAAAAGATATGCTGCGGCCGCCAGCTTTTCCGCCTGCGCGTCAAAGCGCAGCGTGCCCGCCATGCGCGCCATGTCATGATTGGACAAAAACGGTGCGTTTTTCGCCGCCGGATTGGCCTTCTCCACGGCGGAATACCACGCCTCCAGCGCCCGAGCGTAACCGGCGCCGTCCTCGTTTCGCAAATCCGCAACCAGTTTCCCCGTCGGCCCTGCAAAGGGGAAGGCGAACAGGCTGTCCACGCCGCTTGCATACAGGGACAGAATACTCGCTTCGTCGGTCCACGCCTCGCCCACCAGATATGCGTCCGGCTCGATGCGCTTCACCGTCTCTCGCAGCCAGGCGAGCACCTGGACATTCTTTGCCGTGTTTCCTTCACAATAGGACGTCACCGCATCCAGGCGAAACCCGTCCGCGCCGCGCTTCAGCCAAAATTCCAGAATATCTGCAATTTCCCCGCGCACGTCGGGGTTTTCCAGGTTCAAATCCGGCATATGTTCGCCAAAGTTGCCCAGATAGTACCAATCCGTTCCGGAAACGGCATGCATGGAGGAATCATGGGTAAACGTATAATAATTCACATAAGGATTGTGTTCCCGGCACAGCGGCTTGCAGGCGCACGTCTCCTGTCCGCAAGGCTCCACGCCAATGCTGGCGCAGGCGGACGCAAACCATGGATGTTCCCGGGACGTGTGGTTGATCACCAAGTCCAGAATCACGGACAATCCGGATGCATGGCACGCTTCCACCAGGGCGTCAAAATCCTCCAGCGTGCCGTATGCAGGATCCACCGCCATATAGTCCGTTACGTCGTATTTGTGATAGGAAGGCGATGGAGAAATGGGCATCATCCAAATGCCGCCAACGCCCAAGCCGGCAACATAGGGAATCTTTTCGGTGAAGCCCGCCAAATCGCCAATTCCGTCCCCATTTCCGTCGTAGAACGACGCCACGAACACCTCGTATACCGCTCCTTCCGCGGCAAACGCGCCCATGGGCAGCGCCAACAGCATTGCCGCCAGCGCCGCCGCAAGCAACCTGCGAATCATCCCTTAACCGCGCCGCTGGTGACGCCCTCCACATAGAACTTTTGAATTTTGATGAACAAAAGCGTGATGGGAATCGCAACCAGCACCGCTCCGGCACAGAATTGCGTAAAGTAGTTATAGATGTGTTCCCGTTCCAGCATGCGATACAGCCCGAGCGCCACGGTATAATTCTGGTAATCGTCCTTCATGATCACGCTGACGAAGATGAAGTCCACCCATGGCGCAATAAAGGCCGTAATGGCGGTATACACCACGATGGGCTTGGAATTTGGCAGGGTGATTTTCCAAAACACGGTGTTTCGGCTGGCGCCATCCAACAGGGCCGCTTCATCCAGCGCCCTTGGAATGGTATCAAAAAACCCTTTCGCCACCAAATAGTTCAAGCAGCCTGCGCCTGAATATACCAGCACCAGGGAAACCAGAGATTTTGCCAAGCCAATGGCTTTGAGCACATGGTACACCGCAATCATGCTCATGAACCCGGGAAACATTCCCAAAATCAAACCGATGTTCATAAACATCTTGCGGCTGGAAAAACGCAGCCTGCTGAAGGTATAGGCCAGCATCAACACCATAATGGTGGTAAGCACACAGGAGCACACGGCCACGATCAGCGTATTCATATACCAACGAGGAAAGTTGAATTGGCTGGTTTCCGTAAAAAGACGCACGTAATTGTCAAACGTCAGCGCCTTGGGAAACAGATAGGTGGTATACGCGCCCGGTTCCTTTCGAAAGGAGATCATCAACAGCCATGCGATGGGCAAAAGCCACAGCACGCTCATGACGCTGAGAATGACGTAAATCACGATATTCCCCACATTTGCCCGTTTGCGAACGCGCTTCATCGGAATTCCTCCTCTCGCTTGACGGACGCGGATCTGTTATACACAATCAGCGACAGCACCGCGCAAATGACAAACACCAAAATGCCGATGGTAGACGCCAGAGAATAATCCTGTTTATCCACCGTCAGGCGATACAGCCACGTTACCAGCAAGTCCGTCTTGCCCGCCTGATAATAATCCGTTACCAGCGGACCGCCCTTGGTCAAAAGGTAAATTACGTTGAAGTTGTTGATGTTCCCCACGAACGCCGTAATGAGGTAGGGCGTGGTGACAAACAGCATATACGGAAGCGTAATGCTGCCGAACGTGCGCACCGGGCCGGCGCCGTCAATGGATGCGCTTTCATACAAATCCCCGGGAATGTTCATCAAAATTCCCGACGTAATCAGCATGGAAAACGGAATTCCCACCCACAAATTGACCACAATAACGGAAATTCGCGCCAGCGTTGTATTGGTCAAAAACGGGATGCTCTGTTTGATAACACCCCATTGCTTTAACAGGGAATTCAGCGGGCCTTGGTCGTGCAAAATCTGCGACATGAGCAGCAGGCTGACAAACTGCGGCACGGCAATGGTAATGACAAAGATCGTGCGCCACATCGCCTTAAACCGAATGCCCTTTTTGTTAATCATGATGGCCAGGATCATGCCGAACAGGTAATTGGTAAACGTGGCAAACACAGCCCATACCATCGTCCAGCCCAGGATGCCCAGGAACGTGTGGGATTTCATGGGGTCTTTCCAAAATACATCAAAGAAATTCTGGAAACCCACCCATGTAAACAGGTTCCCCGGCGGTTGATGCTCTGCGTCAAAATTCGTAAAGGAAATCAGAATCATGAAAATGATGGGCAGCACCGTAAATGCAATCACCATCAAGGAAGGCAATGTCAGCAACGTCACATGATAGCGTTCGTTCATCAGGGAAACCACGTCCTGCACAAAACCCGGCAGCGGCTCTCCCCGTTCCTTCAGGCGCTGCGCCTTGTAACCCGCCAGCACCGATGAACGCCATACGGCCAGAAACGCCACAATCAGCAGAATGCTCATCACGCTGAACAACAAAATCAGCATGGAATTATCGCCGGGCGTTCGTTTATAGATCCCCAGCGCTTCGTCCCATTCCTTATGCATGCCCACCGTGCCCAACGTGCCAAATTTGGAAAGATACTGCCAGGCGAACAGAGCCATGTACAGCACGAACGCCACCTCTGCCGCCAAGTACAACAGGCCCTTTACGATCTGTCCTCGTGCCAGACAGCCCATTCCCATCACCACAAACGAAAGGCGCGTCCAGGCGTCTCCCTTCCGGAACGCCTCAAACAGCGCGCCAAAGTGCTGGGTCAGGCCATCCCACGCGCGCCGCAAACTCTTTCTCATGCCGCATCCTCCTTTTGCCAGAAGGGGAACGGCGCAATGCCGTTCCCCTTTGCCTCCATTGCAATCAGGCGATGATCTGCGCTACCATTTCGTCCAGCATGGTCTGCAAATCCTTGGAATAATCCTTGGCTTCCATGGCGGTGCCAAAGGCTTCCGCAGGCGTCCAGAAGTTGCCCAGCACGTCCTTCTGGGACACTGCAAACTGGGACTGCAAGGACAATGCCGCCAAGGCAACGTTCTGCTGTACGGCTTCGCTGGCCGCAGCATTGATGTTGGTGGGGCCCATGGCGCGGGCTTCAAAGCGCTTTACCTGATTTGCCTCGTTGGTCAGCCACTCGGCCAGCATCATGGCTTCCACGGGATGCTCGCTCATGGTGTTTACGCCAACCAGCTTGTATCCGGCGAAGGATGCCATCTGAACCTGTTCTCCGTTGCAGGTAAAGGTGGGCAGCTTCGTGGCGGCATAATTGTCGCCCAATTTCTCCATGATCGCGTCCGCATTCCAGGTTCCGGACACGCCTGCGGCAATGTTGTCGCCCATGCCGCCGGTGAGGATCGCGTCATCGCCGGTCAGGAACGCGTCGTTGGCCGTGAACGCTTGAATTGCTTCCGCCGCCGCCAGGCCTTTTTCGTTGTTGAAATCGCAGGTTTGCTTGCCGTTCTCATCCAGGCCCAGCGTGCAACCGGCGCCCAGGAAGAAAGAAGCAATGTACCATCCGTTGGATACGTCCATGAACATCTTCTTGCCGGCAGCGCCACAGGCAGCCAGAATGCCGTCCAAGGTCTGCACGTCTTCCTCCGTCAGCACGGAAGTGTCATAATACAGGAAATAACCGTTATCCGCCGTCATGGGATAAGCGTACAGTTCGCCATTGGCGGAAGCAGCCTCGATCGCGCCTGCGCTGTTGGCCGCCACGATCTCATCCTTGTTGCGCGTTACTTCGTACAGCGCGTCCGCCGCCAGCAAATCATACAGCTGGTCGTTGGCGAAGGAGAATACATCCGCAGCCGCCGCGGGGTCTTCCAGATATTTCGCCTTGGCGTCCGGCTCGCCTACCACGCCAAAGGTGATATCCCATTCCGTGTCAGGATTCGCAGCCTTGAATTCTTCCACCATCTCTGCCAGCATCGCCTGGTCTTCCTGGGAACCCCACACCTTCAGGGAAACAGTTTCGGCCATCGCGGCCACGCTGGTCAACACCAGCATCAGCGCCAATACCAGAGAAAGAACCTTCTTCATGTTTTTACCCTCCCTTATTTTCAGCGGTCTCCACCGCATGGATTACATTTTGCCTTGCGAAAAACGGCCTATGGGAAACCCGCGCCCACCTTTCCGCTGGATTCCCGCGGCAAGAATTCCGCCTGAATGCGCACATGGCGGCTGCCTTCCTGGCCCTTCATCATTGCCTGCAGCAGTTCCACGCTGGCGCCGGCGATTCTGTCCGTGGGCTGGCGCACAGTAGTAATCGAAGGAATATAAAACTCCCCCATCTCTATTCCGTCAAACCCCACCACGCTCACGTCTTCGGGCACGCGCCGTCCGAGCTCCTTCAGCGCCCGGATCACGCCCACCGCCACCAGATCGCTCATGCAGAAAACCGCCGTCACATCTCCGTGCTTTTCGAAAAATTCCTTTGCGCTTTGATGCGCATCCCGGATGGAAAACCGCGTTTCTACATATAATGCCTCGTCAAAACTCGCTCCATCCGCCTCGAAAGCATCTTTTACCCCCAGGTAACGCAGCGCCAAATTGTCGCCTGAATCCCGTCTGCCGCCAAACACGGCAATGCGCCGGTGTCCTCCCTGCAGCAAATACTCCGTGACGCGCCTGGACATTCCCCGATCGTCTATGCACACGCTGGACGCTGCCTGAAACATGCCGTTCGGATCGCTCACCGTCGTCAACACAAAAGACGCTTCCAACCCATCCACCGCACGACACCGCTCATCCACCCGGGAACCCAACAGCACAAAGCCCGTGGCATGCTTTTCCGCGTTCAATCGCCTGGCCGCAAGGAATTCGTCCTCTTTTTCGTCGATGTATTCCATCAGAAAGTTCACACCGCCTGCAGCCCCGTATTCCAAAATGCGCTCCGTCACATCGTTCAAAAACACATTGTGTCTCCCGCGCACGATGATCGCGGCGAACTCCGCATCCATTTGCTTCAGATTCTTTGCGTTGGCGTTGCATACAAAATTGCATTCCCGAATCACGGCCAGCACCTTTTCCCGCGTGGCTTTGTTGACGTCAGGCCGCCCGTTCATTACGCGGGAAACCGTGGTTACGCTGACTCCCGCCTTTTGCGCAACGTCTCGAATCGTGTATGTCTGCATCGCTCGCTCCTTATCCGGAATTTCGCAGGATATGTTTGGTATCGTTTCCGGAAACGTTTTCAATACCTAAATTGTACAGGAACAATTGTGTTTTGTCAACAGATTTCCCTCAATTTCCGCAAAAAATTTCTTTTGCAAATGGGGACAAAAAAACTCCATGCCGCAGCAAGGCATGGAGCAAGCAAATATGCGAAAGGCTCAATCGCCGATGACGGTGATTTGAACGGTACGTTCCCGGGCGCGGGTCTGGTCGAAATCAATGAAATACACATAGCCAAACTCGCCCAGGTCCAATTCGCCATCGATCAAAGGGATATTTTCGCTGCGTCCCACCATGGCGGAACGCAAATGCGCGTCGGTATTGTGGCATCCGCGGGCATCTTCGCCATGTTCTGCGGCAAACGCCAGCGCCTTTGGACCAGGATGCCGATACATTCCCTCCTTGCGACAAGTGGGAATGATGGATTCAAACACCTCCACAAAATCCAATTGCAGCGTTTCAAGGCCGGTCATGGACAGATCGAAGGCGCATTCCTGCGTAATCACACAGCAAGTGGTATGGTGGGAATAAATGCTGACGATTCCATTTTGGATGCCGGATCTGGCGGCAACATCCCGAGTCGCCTGGGTAACGTTGTGAAACGTAGGCACCCCATGATTGGAAACCACCTTGACCGCCTCCCGATATACCATCATTTTGCCCCCTTTGCAACTTTTTTCAAATCGTTCGCCGCACGCCTGGTCGCGGCAATCATTTCGTCGATCATGGCAATCGGATCCTTCGCGTTCATGATGCCGGAAGCGGCTCCGGCAGCTTCGGAACCTGCCATAATGAAATCGTACACCTGCTGTCCATTGGTAATGCCCGCCGCCTGTTCCACCAAAATGCCGGGGTCGATGGCCTTGATTTCCCGAATGCAATCCATCACGTAGCCCATGTCGCTGACACCGCCGGCGCCGCCAATGAGCTGCGTGGGTTCCGGATTGATGATGTCCGGATGCAACTGGGCAATCGCTTTTGCCTCCGCAACGCTGTCCGCGCAGGCAAAGACCAGAAAATCCAGCTCCCTGGCGCGGTCGATGGTGGCCTTCATGGCCGGCAGGCTCATGGGTTTTTCGCAATGGTTGATGACCACGCCCTGGGCGCCCGCCGCCTTCAGCGCTTCCGGCAGGATGTCCGCCATTCCACGGCCGGGACGCAGAATATCCATGTAAGGCGCCAACACGATCAGCCGCTTGGTGTTTTCCGCCACGCGCCGTATTTCCACCGCGGGCGTAATAAACAACACGTCAATGTCATATTTTTCTGCCGCAGCATCTGCCGCCTTTGCATATTGCAGCACCTTGTCGCCATAAATATAGTTCTTTGTGCCGATTTCGAAATACGGCGTTCTGATTGCCGGCTTCATGCAAACCCCTTCCCTTCCGATTGCGAATCCGGTGCTTTTCCCCCAGCCAATACAATTTCTACGCCCAGACGGGCAAGTTCTTCCGCCAAAGCTTCCTCCGGCAGCGCATCCGTCACAATGGCGCTGACGTCTGCCGGCTTTGCATAGGATACCAACGCCGCTTTGCCGAATTTGCTTTTATCCATCAAAACCGCCGCAAAATCCGATTTTTCAATCACCTTGCCGCACAGGCTGGAAAGTCCCAGATGGTTCGTGGAAAACCCTGCCTCCACCGTAAAACCCTCGCTGCCCAAAAAACAACGCTTGAAATGGAAAATCTCCAGACAATGCTCCGTAATAAATCCGGAAAAATCCCGACGTTCGTGGTTGTATTCTCCGCCCAGAAGAATCACGCGGCTGCCGGGCACATGCGCAAGCACGTTCACATTGGCAATGGAATTGGTTACAATGTTCAGCGACGTCAAAGCGCCGGTGGCAATCCTGCGCTTTAATTCTTCCGCCATGCGCAGAATCGTGGTGCCACAGTCCAGATACACGCTGTCGCCGCTTTCCACCAAGTCCGCCGCGCGCACGCCGATGCAGCGCTTTTCCGTCTCCTGCATCTTTTCATACCGGTCAAAGGAATACCCGTCCAATCCCTGCGGCAATTGGATTCCGCCGTAACTTCGAACGCCCTTGCCTTCCTGCTCCAACAGCGCAAACAACCGGCGCACCGTCGCTTCGGAAATTTCCAGCGCTTCCACTGCCTCCGAAACGCTCAGCCGGCCCTTGGCTTCCAACAACCGCATCACGCATTCCGCTCTCTTTTCCGTCTTTCCCATATTCCCTCCAACATTGCCTCTATGCCCTGTATGGTATCACACTTCACCCCAAAAGTCAATCACATCATTCCAATTTATGATTATTTCAATCAATATTTGATTTATGTAATCATTTTCTCTTGACTTTTTGTGTATCCACGGTATAATTGGATTTGGAAAACTAGATCAGGAGGAGCATGCAGATGGAATTCAAGGTATTTCAAAAGGAATTGGAATTGCAATCCAGAGGGTGGATTCCCACATTTCACGACGTGAGCAAAGAAATCCAGGAAATCGTAGCGGCATCGGGCGTCAAAAACGGAACGGTATGCGTGGCATCGCATCACACCACTTGCAGCGTCATGATTCAAGAATGTTCCCACGACATAGACAGCTTCGATCTGGAATATCTGCAACACGATTTGCTGGATATCATGCGCAAAATGATTCCAGATTTCGCGGAAGAACACCAATACCGGCATCCTGGCCCGATTCACGCGCAATATGGCCGCTATGTGAATGAACCCGGCGATTACACCAGCATGAACACGGACGGACATCTGCGTTCCGTTTTCTTTGGCCGAAGCGAAACCATGACCATCAAGGACGGCGTCCTGGACGGCGGCGAATTCGCCCATGTATACTTCATCGATTGGGATCATGTTCGCGCCCGCCGCAGGCAATTGAACGTCACGGTGATGGGCACCACGGAGGAGATCGGCGACCGGAAATGGAACGGCGGCGAAGTGATTGACACCAAGCGGAAGTACACGGCGGAAGAAAAACAATACATGGAACAGTTCGATTTGCAATTGAAGCGCTAGTCATTCTGAGAGGAGTGCATCCATGAACGACCAAAAAGACGCATGGGAAACTGCCAGGGAGGCGTTCCGCATTGAGGCCAACGCCATGGAAGCCGCTTTATCCGCCCTTCCCCAGGAGAATTTTCTCCGGGCGGTTCAGGCGCTGGCATCCGCCAAGCGCATCTCCGCCAGCGGATGCGGGCATTCCGGAATTGCCTGCATGCATTTTGCCCATCTGATGTGCTGCATCGAACGCCCCGCTCGCTTTCTCTCCCCTTCGGAGGCTGTTCATGGCGCAACGGGTTTCGTGCAAAAGGACGACGTAGTTCTGCTGGCCTCTCGCGGCGGAAAAACCAGCGAACTGTTGCCCATCCTGGATATCTGTCAAAAAAAGGGCGCCTTCATCATTGCCGTAACGGAAAACCTCTCCTCGCCCCTGGCACTGGGCGCAGACGTCGTGCTGCCTATGCGCGTTACCCGGGAAACGGATCGATACAACAGCCAGGGCACCACCAGCTTTGTCGTGCTCTGCGCGCTGTTCGATGCTTTGCAAAGCGCGCTGATTGAGGTTACCGGATTCAAAAACGAGCAATTCGCACGAATTCATCCAGGAGGAGCTGTGGGCGAGCGCCTGGCCGGAAATGCCCGGACATAGAACTTGGCCAAAACAGGAATCGCGCAGGAAGATACGCTCTTCCCGCGCGGTTTTTTCCCTGACCCATCCGCACGATCTCAGGCATGCGGGCGCAAGCCGCATTCTCCCATCCGTCACGCCCCACAATTCTTCGCCGAACGCGGACGCTTTTGCCGTTCCCAATCGCCTCGCCTTGCTTCGCGTCAGGTCGTGCGAATCCGCACGCCCTTTTCCCTCGCCTTGCAAAGCACGCTTTCCGCGATTTCCATATCCGTGATGATTCGATCCACCTCTTCCGCCTGGGCATAGGTTGCCAGGGCATTGGCGCGAAACTTGCTGGAATCCGCCAGGACCACCTTTCTTCTGGAACGGCTTACGACAATCCGGCCAATGCGCGCCGTTTCCATGTCCGTGCAGGACAGGCCGTTTTCCACACTGCAACCGTCCGCGCCCAGAATGCATACGTCAAAATTCAGTCCGGACAACGCCTGTTCCGCCAAATAGCCGCAGCAATCCTGCCGGTTTTCCCGATATCGCCCGCCGATAAACTGAATGTCCGCCAATCCGGAAAGCGCTTGCAAGTTCTTGACGGAATTGGTAAAGACGCTGATGGGTTCCCGCCGGTTCCTGCGCAGCCATTCCGTCATGCATAGGCTGAACTGGTATACCGTGCTGCCGCTGTCCAAAAACAACGTTCGCGCGTCGCCAATTTCCTGAATGCCTGCCCGGGCAATTCGCTTCTTTTGCGCCAAACGCTGCGCTTCCATGCTGGGATAACTGTATTCCGCCGCGGCCGGAACGATCATTTGCAAACCGCCGTGCACCCGCAACGCTTGGCCCGAACTCTCCATCCGCGAAAACAACCGCCGTACCGTGGATTCCGAAAGCCCCAACAAACGCTGGGCATCCCCAAGAGATATGCGCGGCGTCTCTTTTAAATATGCCAGCAATTCCTGTTTGTGCCGTTCGATTTTTTCCATTTGCACCGCCCCCATTCTGCATAAACCATAGCACAAATGAACGTTTCTGTCAATATTCATTTATTTAACGTCAAAAAGAACGTTTCGCTTGACATCATGAACGGTTCTGTCTTATAATGCAACCAAGTTCAGGAACCAAGGACCATGGCAACATAGAAGAAGGGAGAAAAAAGCATGCTTCCCAGTTATGTGGAACGCACGCGCGTAGACGCGGCTTTTTACGACGCATATCTACGGCCGCGCATGCCTGATCGACTTCTGGATGCGCATCAGCACCTGTGCAAGCGGGAATTCCTGAAAGGTTTGGATCCAAACGTCCGCAAGGCGGACTGGGCCGCCCAGTGTTACGACGAAATGACGCTGGAAGATTCCGAAGCGTTTGCCGAATTGCTGTTTCCGGGCATATCCTTTTCTCGAAACGCGCTGACGGTCGTGGGAAAGGGGTCGGATCTGCTTGCGGCCAACGCGTATCTTGCGGAATTGCTTCGTCAGGGCAAAGTTCCCTACGCCATGATGACGCTGGATCCCCGATGGAGCGATGGAGAAGCAGAAAAAATGCTGGTGGAAGGAAACTTTACCGGCATGAAACCATATCCCGATCTGGCGACGGGACAGAAAGCTTCCGAAATCAGCATTTTTGAATGCATGCCGCATTCCAAGCTGCAAATTCTGAACAAACACAAAAAGGCGATGACGCTGCACATTCCGCGGGCAGGCAGGCTTGCGGATTCCCGCAACACCGACGAAATCAAGCGCATACACGATCAGTATCCGGACATCAAAATGATCGTGGCGCATTTCGGGCGCTGTTATGCGGTGGACACATTCGAAACAGGATTGGAACTGTTGGGAGATTACACAAAGGAACTTACCTTTGATCTGGCGGCGGTATTGAATCCGGACGTATTGGACATGGCGCTTCAGGCGATGGACCACGAAAAAATCCTATGGGGAACGGACTTGCCCGTTTTCATGTGGCACGGGCGCCGGCGCTGGACGCGGAATCAATATTTTAATTTGGCCAGAGAAGATTTCCCATGGAACCGCCATGAAGAGGATCCCGAAACAGAAGCGGGAT
Source organism: Eubacteriales bacterium (assembly GCA_029218505.1). Classification (GTDB taxonomy): domain Bacteria; phylum Bacillota; class Clostridia; order Christensenellales; family Aristaeellaceae; genus SUG1456. Next base: position 15,216 of record JAQXRL010000240.1, read on the forward strand.
ACACCTTCTTCCTGTATGAACAAATGCGCAACATTCTGGACGCCATTGAACGCGCCGGAGAAGGTCGCCGCCTTGCAAACGCAATTTTCTATCAAAACGCAACGCGCATTCTGGAACAAGCACGAAAAGGAGAATGATCATGCTGAAAATCGGTATTGTTGGCGCCCGGGGCACTTCCACCATGATGGGATTCAATTCCATCGATGGCGTAGAGGTATGCGCCCTGTGCGATTTGGATGAAACCAGGCTGGCAGAGTACAGTCAGAAATACAACATTCCGCACACCTATCGCATTTTCGAAGACATGTTGGCCAGCGACATTGACGCGGTGGTCATCGGCACTCCCATGCAGTGCCATGTTCCCCAGGCGTTGGCCGCGCTGGAAGCGGGAAAGCATGTGTTGAGCGAAGTAACCGCCGGCGTCACCATGGACGAACTTTGGTGGCTGATCGAAGCCGTGGAAAAAAGCGGCAAAACATACATGTATGCGGAAAACTATTGTTACATGCCCTATTGCCAACAGATTCGTGAAATGCGCCGGCGCGGCCTGTTTGGCGACGTATACTATGCGGAAGGCGAATATCTCCATGACGTGCGGGAACTGCTGACCTATCCCAACGGCAAAACCTCCTGGCGCAGTTACTGGCAGCTGGGCAAGCGCGGATGTTTTTACCCCACCCATTCCCTGGGCCCGGTGATGCAATGGTTTGAAGGCGAGCGCATCAAGACCATCAGTTGCTTCTCCTCCGGCCATCATTCGCCGCTGCGGCAGGACGACACCACCGTCACCATGTGCAACACGGAAAGCGGCAAGCTCATCAAACTGCGGGTGGACTGTGTATCCCCACGCCCCCACAACATGACCGGCTATCAGTTGCAGGGCACGCGCGGCGCCTTCGAAAGCGCCCGGGAACAAGGCGGAAAGAACCTTGTTTGGTTCGATGGTTTGCAGGGCGATGTAAAATGGCACGATCTGGCGGATTTCCGGGAATATCTGCCGGAACGATATCGCAACGCAACCGAAGCGCAGAACCTTGCCGGACATGGCGGCGGCGATTTTTTCCTGGTAGAGGATTTCGTCAACGCCATTCGCACCGGCTCCAAACCGGATATCGACGTATACCAGGCCTGCGAATGGACGGCGGTGGGGCTGCTGTCGGAACTCTCCGTCATGAACGGCGGCCGAACCATGGATATGCCGGATTTCCGCAAGCACGCCGTGCAGGATCAAATCGTCAAGCTGTAAACGGAGGCGTCCATGAAAAACGTCAAAGTCGGCCTTCTTCCATTTTACGTGGCGCTGTACGACGCCACATCCCCTGAAATGCGTCCGGAAATCGAAGCTTATTACCGGGCGATCGCGGAAAAGCTGCGCGGCCAGGCTCTGGACGTGCTTACCTGCCCCGTATGCCGGCTGGAGGAAGAATTCTCCGCCGCGCTGCATCAGTTTCATCAGGACGGCGCTCAGGCCGTGATTACGCTGCATCTGGCCTACTCCCCATCGTTGGAATCCGCGCGGCCGCTGGCGAAAACCCCGCTTCCCTTGATCGTTCTGGATACCACGCCGGATGATTTGTTCGATCCCACGGTGGATAGCGCTCGCATCATGTACAACCACGGCATTCATGGCGTTCAGGACATGTGCAATCTGCTTCGCCGAAACGGCAAGCCTTTCGTCATTTGCGCAGGCCATGCGACGCATTCCGACGTTCTGAAGCGCGTGTCCGACGCCGCCCATGCCGCAGCTGCGTGGTATCATTTGTCCAACGCAAAGGTCGGCATGGTGGGCGACCCCTTTCAGGGCATGGGCGATTTCCAGATTGCGGAAGCGCAGCGGGAACAACTGGGCATTCAGGTGGTTTCCTACCCCTTGGATCAGGATACGACCGCGCTGGATGCCGTTCGTCAGGAAGCGCTGGAGGAGGAATATCGCCTGGACCGGCAGCGCTACCGGTTTGGCGCAGACATTCCCCTGGACACCTATTTTGCCACGGAACGCGTAGGCTTGGCCATTCGCGCCTGGATTCGCCAGGAAGGCCTCACCGCTTTTTCCATGAACTTCCAGGCGGCGGGTACGGTTCCCTGTTTCCCCACCATGCCCTTTTCCGAAGCATGCAAGGCCATGTCCAGAGGAATTGGATATGCCGGCGAAGGCGACGCGCTTACCGCCGCGTTTGTGGGGGCGCTGCTGCAGTCCTGGCCGGATGCCACCTTTGCGGAAATGTTTTGTCCCAATTGGCGGGACAACACCATTTTCTTCAGTCATATGGGCGAATTCAATCCCAACGCGGCGGACGGCAAGCCGCACATGATCGTAAAAGATTTCCCGTTTGCGCCGGGCTTTGATCCCACCTGCATCATGGGCCACATGAAGCCCGGCAGGGCATGCTTCGCCAACCTGGCGCCCACCGCCGATGGATTCCGGCTGGTATTGGCAGAAGGCGAAATGCAAAAGCTCCCGGAGCGCATCGGCAGTTTCGAAAACAGTGTGTCCGGGTGGTTCAAGCCGGACGTGCCGCTGTGCCGATTCCTGGAGGAATACAGTCGCGCCGGCGGCACACACCACGGCGTGCTGGTATATGGCGCAACGGCAGAAACCCTGCGCCACCTGTCCACGTTCGGCGGCATCGCGCTTTCCGTCATCGCATAGGAGGGACACATGTACTGCATTGGCGTAGACATCGGCACAAACAGCACCAGGGCCATGCTTACCGACCCGAAGGGCAGACAGCTTGCCATTGCTTCGCGCAGCTATCCGCTGAATTGTTCCCGTCCCGGCTGGGCGGAGCAAAATGCGGAGCACTGGTATGCCGCCGTGGCAGAAACCGTGCGGGATGTGTTGCCGGAAAACCCGGGCGACGTGGCGGGCATCTCTTTTTCCACCCAGGGCGGAAGCACGCTTCCCGTGGATGCGAACGGATTGCCGTTGCGGCCTGCCATCTCCTGGATGGACAATCGTTCGCTGGCGCAGGCCCAGCGTTTGAACGCGCTGCGAGGCAAGCAGGCCTGGTATACCGCCACAGGCATGACGCCTTCTCCCCATTCCAGCGTCAGTCATATTGTCTATCTTGCGGAACATGAGCCGGATTGCTTTGCCCGCGCCCGGTGGTTTCTCACTACGTCCGATTACATCAACCTGAAGCTTACCGGCAAGGCGGCGATCGATCGCACCAACGCCCTGATGACGGGCATGCTCCACCAGAAAAGCGGCGCATGGGATCCCTTTGCGCTGGATGCCGCGGGCATATCCGTTGAGCGCCTGCCGGAGATCCTGCCCAGCGGCGCGCTGGTGGGCGGACTCACGGCGCAGGCCGCATCCGACCTTGGTCTGCCCGAAGGAACGCCCGTATACAACGGCGTACACGACCAATACGCCTGCGCGCTGGGCTGCGGCGCGGTTCATGCCGGCGATTCCATGCTTTCCTGCGGAACGGCATGGGTGCTTTTGGGCGTTTCCAACAAGACCATCCCGGACGCCCATTGCGCCCTGACGCCCGGCTTTCACGCCGTGGAGAATATGCGAGGAGCTTTTTACGCCATTTCTGCCGGCAGTCAAACGCTCAATTGGGTTCTGCGGCAGACAGGGCTGTCTGTCGCAGAACTGGATGAAGCAAATCGCATATCCGCAACCCGAATTTCCCAAAACCAGGATTTGTTCTTCTATCCATATCTCGCGGGGCCGGTAAACCTGGACCAGAGTCAGCGTGCACAGGGCATTCTTGCGGGGCTCTCTCTTTCCACAGACCGATACGATCTCGTTCTTGCCGCCATGGAAGGCATCGTTTTCGAAACCGTCCGCGCCATTTCCCTGTTTGCGAAGGCCGGCCTGTCCATCGCACAGCTTCGCATGTTGGGAGGCGCCGCCAACAGCGATTTGTGGGCGGAAATTCTCTCCGCGGCTTCAGGACTCGCCGTGGCGCGGCCCCAAATGAATGAATCGGCGCTTATGGGCGCGGCAATGCTGGCCCTCACGGGAAGCAAGGCGTTTCCGGATCTGGCCCACGCCAGCGGCGCATTGTTGGGAGACATTCGCGTTACGGAACCGGCTGCCGCCAGAAAGGCATTTTACGAAGAAAAATATGCCCGATATCTTCGCGGACACGACAGCGCCATGGAATTGTGCCGGAAAGTCATAGGCGCCCGTTGAACGAGCCGCTTGACCAAGGCCTGTCAGGACGGATCCCCTGGGATGCCCTCTAAAGAAGCCATCAAGCTGATTGCCCGTCACACGCTTAGCAAATTCCCTGTTGGGGGATTCCTTCTGCATTGCCTTGCGTCACCGATACGATATGGATCCATGCCTTTTGCGAAAGCTTTTCTTCATTCCCCCAGTTCCATTGGAGAATCTCTCGCCCGTTTGGCGCAGCCTGTCGAAGAACGCAGAAAGAGCGCGAGAGGGCTTGGGGCCGCTCAAATTCCAATCGTAGCCGGCGGCGGGGCGCTTGCATCCCCGTCCACCAGCTTGTCAAAAAGTCTTTTGGAACAAGCTGCGCCGGAGAAACGCCCACGGCGTCTCTCCGGCGCAAGTTTTTGTTCTATCTTTCCGGGAACCTATGCCTTGTCCCCGTGAAAAAGCGCGCGCGCTTCCCACACGGCCAGCGGACGATGGAACAGATTCATTTCCTGTCCGCGCAGAACCGAGCAATCCTTGATGTTGCTGTACATTCGGAACCATCCTCTTGGGCGATCC
>JAQXRL010000241.1 GCA_029218505.1 Eubacteriales bacterium
CAATCGAGGCCTTGAACAAGCTCTTTGAACTCAACGAAAAGGCCAGGCGCATCTAAACCGGATTCGCTTGCTGCGTTGCAAAAAAACGGACCGAAGTATCAAAATTGCCGCAAAGAACAGACTGAAGTCTGCGTACAAAACCGCAACAATTTTGCCGGCACAAAACACGGCAAATTTGCAAAATACGAGAAAGAAACAACGCGGTTGCAACAATTTTTTCGAAAGAAAACGACGGTTTTTTCGAGAAAAACGGAGGAGATTATGCCAATACGAATCCTGGATGCGGCCATTGTGGGCCGGATTGCCGCCGGCGAAGTGGTGGAACGGCCATGCTCCGTGGCGAAGGAATTGATGGAAAATTCGCTGGATGCAGGGGCGACTTCCATCACGGTGGAAATCAAGGGCGGCGGGATTGATTCCCTTCGGGTGACGGACAATGGCTGCGGCATAGAACCCGGCCAGGTTCGCCTTGCCTTTGAAAACCATGCCACATCGAAGCTTACCAGCGCGGAACAGTTGGGAAACATTGCGACGCTGGGCTTTCGGGGCGAGGCGTTGCCGTCTATTTCCTCCGTGGCGCACGTGGAAATGACGACGCGGGCGCGCAAACAGGATGCAGGGGTTCGATTGAACATAGACGGCGGACAGGGGATGCGCGTGCGGGAAATCGGCTGTCCGGAAGGCACCACAGTGCTGGTGAACGATCTGTTTTATAACATACCGGTTCGCCGGGCATTTTTGAAAAAGCCCGGGTATGAAGGCGGATTGGTGGGCGATGTGGTGGCCAGGATGCTGGTGGGGAATCCCGGCGTTTCCGTGCGCTTTGTAAACAACGGCAAAACGGTCTACCATAGCTTTGGCGACGGAAAACTGCGCCATGCGGTTTTTGCGGTATATGGCAAGGAAACTGCGGAAAAAATGCTGGAATTGGACGCGTCTGAGGGCGGCGTGCGATTATATGGATTGATTGGCGTGGGAGACTGTGCAAAACAGACCAGAGCCCATCAAATGTTTTTCATCAATGGGCGCTCTGTGCGCTGCGCGCTTCTTTCCCGCGCGTTGGAGCGCGTGTGTCAAGGGCGCGTTACCATCGGCATGTACCCTATGTGCGCGTTAAATCTTGTTCTGCCCAGCGGCAGTGTGGACGTAAACGTGCACCCCAACAAATTGGAGGTGCGTTTTCGGGATGAACAGGCGCTGTATGCGTCGGTAGAAAAGCTGCTTGGCAGCGCTTTTGCAAGGGAAAGCATGTTGGATGCCGTCGGAAAACAGCAGCCAGAGCGCCAAACCACGTCCACAACCGTTCGCGAAATTGCCATTACAAACCCCGAAAACGACGCAATTCCGCAAAAAACGACCGAAGTTTTGACCGTTCCGGAAGCGCCAGCGAAGCCGGAACAAGCGCCGTCGACGGCTGCGTTTTTGGGTCACGAAAGGCAAATGGCGATTATGCGTGGAGAGGCTGCTTTGCAGGAAGCGGTTCCTGCGCCATTGCCGGCCGCGTTCTTTCAGGAAACCAGGCAGCGCGGAACGCAAAACGCGTTGCACCTTTTGGAACGTGAAAAGGCGGAGGAACTGCACGCGCCGGAGCAGCCGGTTTCTTGGCAAGAGGTCAAGTGCGCGCCGGAACAGATTTCCGCCTTGGAACAAGTGGAAGAGAAAACCCCGGAGTTTCGCGTGATTGGGGTTCTGTTCAAAACCTATATCCTGGTGGAAGCAAACGACAGCCTTGTGCTCATCGATCAACACGCAGCGCATGAACGGCTGCGATATGAAAAATATGTGCGCGCACTGGATCAAGGCGCCGCTTCTCAGCGGCTGCTCACCCCGATGATTCTTCGGGTTACATCCAGGGAAATGGCAGCGGTCATGGAAAACAAAGAAGCGCTGACACAGGCAGGATATGAGGTGGAGGCCTTTGGAGACACGGATTTGCGCGTCATGGCAGTGCCGTTGATCATGGGGCGGACGGATGCGCGGCCTCTTTTGATGGAAACCATCAATGCGCTGGGTGGAATGAAGTCCATGGCGTTAGACGCGCGGCGAGAGGAAATTATGCAGAGGGCCTGCAAAGGAGCGGTGAAGGCGGGGGACACCTTGTCGGAATCGGAAATTTCCAGCCTGATTGCGGATATGCTTGCGTCAGGCGCGCCGCCGACATGTCCTCACGGCAGACCGGTGGCAAGGGTATTGACGCGACGCGAACTGGAACGCATGTTTAAGAGGATACAGTCATGACCGTTTTGGCGAAAGAAAAACTATGTCTGCTGGTGATTGCGGGGCCGACAGCAGCCGGAAAAACCGCATGCGCGGTCAAATTGTGTCAAATGGCGAAGGGCGAAGTGATTTCCGCGGATTCCATGCA
>JAQXRL010000242.1 GCA_029218505.1 Eubacteriales bacterium
CCGCACGCTTTGCCGCGCTGACGGTCAACCCGTTTGGCCGGTATCATTAGCAAATAATTCCTGAACGGCGCTATGCTCCGGCGCAACGGATCCCGTCTTTCCCTGCCGTCTTTCTTCCGCGCCAAACCTGCGCCTGCAAACGGCCGAACGAACCGGTCCCGGCGGTTTGGAACCTACGCGCGGAACTGCTGCGCCCCGTGCGCGCCGTATCCCAACCGCGCGCAATCTCTCCGGGAACGTTTCCAAAGACGGCGCCGTTGTCTCGCCCTTCATGCCGGGCGGCGTCCCGAGTTGGTTTGGTCAAAACCACCCGCTGAACGGGTGGTTTTGACTTGCAAAAAACGCAGGGAAAGCACGGGAGGGCTGGCACCTCTCGAATTCCAAGCGTGGCCGGCTGTACGGCGACCACAGGCACTGATTTTTCCCTGGAAAAATTCATCCCATGCTTCGCCGCGCAAATCCCCTTTTCTGGGATTCCTTCTATATTTCCCTGTCCCGGTGGAGTCCCATCTGCAACGTGGTTCCATGCCTTTTGCGAATGCTTTTTCTTCATGCTCCCAGTTCAACTGGGATTTTTTCGCCCATGGCCATCGTGCGGACACCCTGTGCCCGCATGCAGGTTTCGAAAGGCAAATTCTATCATCATTTCCCAACCCAAACCTGCCCGCAACCGAATTGTCCATGGAGTTTACAAATTTGCAACAACTTCATGTTCTCGAATTTCATGGCCGCATTTTTCCCTTCTCCGAACGCCAAAGAACTTCATTGAGTTTTTCCATAAATGGAATTTTCATGCCGTCAATATACAAAAAGATTACCATTGGATAAAATGTCCTCAGCTTGACTTTCCCATACATATATGCTACAATATGATTGTTCATATGTTACGAGGTGATAACAAAATGTCGAAGCACAAGCCAATACTCCAGGCTTTGCTGGCGCTTCTTCGAGGGTTCACATACACGTCGCTGCTGGCGGCGTTTGTGTTGTTGCTCTCTATCACCAACCCGCATCTGCTGCGTGTCAACCGCACAACCGGCATTATGCTTTCCTCGTTTGTCGTGCTGTTGATTGTCTTTATGCGCATTTACGGCGGCTTTCACATCGGGCAGCAGAAGAGCCGGCCGATCATCTATCAAATGTCCCTGTCCGTACTGATGACGGATATTATTGTGTTTCTGCAATTGCAGGTCATGAACGTCAACGCCGCCAACAACGACCACTTGGAATTGCTGAACGCGGATACATTGTTGTTGTTTGCCGCGTTGGCGGTACAAATCCTGTCCATCACTGCCTGCACGTATTTGGGAAATTATCTCTATTTTTGCCTGCATCCTCCGGAAAAGTGCTGCGTCATCACAGGTTCGCCGCAAGACCAGGAAATGATCTGCTCCAAGATTCGCATTTTCCACAAACAATTCGTAATTTGCGACTGCATAGACTATCGCGATCACGATCTGCACCAAAAAATTCGGAAAAACCAAACCATTATGCTCTTCCATCTTCCGCCGAAGGTACACCAGGAACTGATAGAATATTGTTACAAATGTCAAAAAAACATTTACTTTGACCTGTCTATTGCGGACATTTTGTCCCAACATTCGGGTTCCTTTTTGCTGGACGATGTGCTCATGACTGCGCATACGATTCATGGTTTGACCGTTACGCAGCGCTTCTTTAAGCGAACAATGGACATTTGCGCGTCTCTCATCGGCTTGATTGTGGCAAGCCCCATCATGCTCGTCGCCGCCATCGCCATCAAACTGGACGACGGCGGGCCTGTGTTGTATACGCAAAACCGGCTTACGCGCGGCGCAAAAATCTTTAAGATATACAAATTTCGCACCATGCGGGAAGAAACCCATGTCCAGGAATACTCTGCGGTACAGGACGACGCCCGCATCACGCGGCCTGGCAAAATTCTGCGCCGCCTGCGCATTGACGAACTTCCGCAACTGATCAACATTCTGAAAGGCGAAATGAGCTTGGTGGGACCGCGTCCCGAAATGCTCCCCAACGTAGATCGCTATCTTTCCGAACTTCCGGAATATGCCTATCGTTGCCGCGTCAAGGCCGGTCTCACGGGCTACGCCCAAATCCTGGGAAAATACAACACGGGGCCTCGGGAAAAGCTGATGATGGACATTTCGTACATCGAAAATTACAGTCTTTGGCTGGATGTCAAACTCATTCTCAAAACGCTCACGGTTTTCTTCAAGCATGATTCCACCGAACCTTTTGTCTCGGCAGAAATACAATCCAAGGACGAGGTAAGCTGACATGGCATGCCCCAAAATCAGCGTGATTCTCCCCGCTTACAACGTGGCGGAATATCTGCCCCGGGCGCTGGATAGCCTGATCCATCAAACCTTTCAGGACTTTGAGGTCTTTATGGTGGACGACGGTTCCAGCGACGATACCGGAAGAATCTGTGACCAGTACGCCCAACGGGATTCGCGCTTTACGGCGCTGCACCAGCACAATGCCGGCGCACCAGCGGCCCGCAATTCCGCAATTCCCCATGCCAAGGGAACGTATCTGTATTTTATGGACGCAGACGATTGGGCAGAGCCGGAAATGCTGGCCGAAATGATCGCTTTGGCGGAAGACACGCAGGCGGAATTGGTTGTAACCGGCTTTTGCATTGACACCGAATCGGCAAACGGCCGGGTTTTCCGCCAAACCATTTCCCCGGAGGCCGCCCAATACGGTGACGCGCGCGCGTTTCGCAAAGCCGCCACGGCATTGTTTGACGCGAATCTTCTGTATTCTCCGTGGAACAAGCTATTCCTAACCCAACGCATACAGCGCCTGAACCTTCGTTTTCGCAATACGCGCTGGGACGATTTTCCCTTCAACCTGGATTATATCCGGGATGTTTCCAGGGTAACGGTTTCTTCAGCGGCGCGATATCACTTTGTTCGCGCCCGCGCGGATTCCGAAACCTCGCGCTATTTCCCCGAAATGTTTGAAAAACGCGAGGAAGAGCATCGCTGGATGGTGGAATTGTACAAATATTGGGGGTTGGAAAGCGATCCGCAGGCGCGGGAATTCCTTGCTCGCCGGTATATTGAGCGCGTGTTTGGCGTCATCGAAAACACCACTTGCGCCGCCTGTACCCTGAACCGCCGCGAAAAGTGCCGCGCCATCAAGCGGTTTTTGGCCAGTCCATCCGTGGATTGGAGTTTGCGCTATGCAAAGCCCCATACGCTCATGATGAAAATCATGCTCATTCCCGTGCGAATGCGCTCTGCTCGGCTCACCTACCTGCTGGGTTGCTTCATCAGCTACGTGAAAGCACACAGCACCGGACTGTTTGCCCGTCTGAAAGCGAGGCGATAATTTTATGCGATTATTGAGCGTCATCATTCCCGTGCACAACGAAGAACGCCGGTTGGGCGCATTGATTCGCGCCTTTTCCACCCAGGATCTGTCGCAATGCGAACTCTTGTTTGTGGATGACGGCTCCACCGATGCTTCCTGCAAGATCTTGTCTGACGCGATCTCCTCGGGACGCATTTCCGCAAAGCTCATCTGCCAAACCTGCCGGGGTGTCGGCGCAGCCCGCAACATCGCTCTGTCCGCCGCTTCCGGAGAATACGTATCCTTTGTGGATGCGGACGACGCCATCTCTCCAAATTATGTGTCCAGAATGTGCTTTTGGGCATGCCAAGGCAGGGACATAAACCTGTTTTCCCATACGCGTTGCGTGCAATCCGCGCCCTCTTTTGCCTCTCCGGCGAAAAAGCCCGGCAAAACGACCCCGGACGCACTGTCCAACGCGCTGTTGCGCAACCCAACCCGGTTCGGCATCTATGATTTTTTGATCCGTCGCGAACTGATCACGCAGGCCGGCCTGACATTTCCGGAAGGGTATCCTTATTACGAGGATTACGACTTCATCTTGCATGCGCTGCAGGCCGCCAAAACAGCGGTCGAAACGGGCGAATGCGTCTATTGTTATCAGGCAACTGCCGGTTCCGCAATGTCAATCTTTAACACGGAACGCTTGCGCTGCCTGGAACTTTTTCAGGAGGACCGCAGTCTATATTTGAAGCGTTCTCCATTTTATGAAGATTTTCGGCGCTGGTTTTGCGCCAGACTATACTGGAGCGTGCTATGGCAAGCGTGTCAGTGCATGACCGCAGGCGACGCATGGACGTTCGCCAGGAGCACAGACGCTGGAAAATGGATGCGAAAGTTGCTGCGTTATCCGGATGTGCGCGTCGCGTTCAGCGCCGCCACATATCTGGTTTCGCCAAGGGCATACATATTTTTCATGAAGCTTCTGGGAAACAGGCGAACCCTGCTTTCCGCCGGAAAGGATACATAATGCTGTTATCCATCGCTGTGCCCAGCTACAACGCGCAGGAAACGCTGGGCAGATGCCTGTCTTCATTTGCGGACGGCCGTTTCCTGGACAGGCTTGAGGTTTTGATCATAGACGACGGCTCCCAGGATGACACTGCAGCCGTTGCACAGCGCTTTGTTCAGGCGCATCCGGGCATCTTCCGCCTGATTTCCCAACCCACCGCGGGCCATGGCGGCGCGGTAAACACCGGAATCGCCGCGGCCAGAGGCAAGTATTTTCGCATTGTGGATGCGGACGATTGGATGGATTCCGACGCCCTTGCAAAGCTGTTAAACGCCATGGAATCCCTGTCTCCGGACATGTTCCTGGATGAACGCACGGAGAATTGGGAAACTTCCGGACGGGAAGTTCCCATATGCCTGCCCAAAAGCGCGCCCTTTGGACGCATCGCGGATTTTTCTTCCATTACCGGTTCGGAGTTCTTTCCGTGCATCAGCATGCATACCGTAACGCCCCGCACGGAATTGCTTCGCACAGCAGGCGTCCGATTGATGGAACACGCCTTCTATGTGGACATGCAATATGTCATTGGCATTGCGTGTTTCGCGCGCACGGTAACGGCCATGCAGCTGAGCGTGTATCATTATGCTCTGGGCATTCGTGGACAAAGCGTCAATCCCGTCAACTATGTCCGGAATTACGCCCAACACGATCGCGTTTTGAAAGCTTGCGCGCGCTATTGCGCCGAAAACGCAAGCCAAATGCCGCCGGGCCGCGAGGAATATGCGCGCACATTGCTTATGTTGTTGGCGCACACGCAATACAACATCGCGCTGATATACAATCCCGACCGCCAGGAGGGCGCCCGGCAAGCGCGAGAACTGACGGTGTTTTTGTCAAACGAATTCCCCTGGCTGGCGCGCGCAACGCGCAAACGCCGCTATACAGCCCATTTGCTGCATGATTTGGGCGTGGATTACCATTGGTTGCAGCGTCTGAAGTCGGTCGTCGGACGTGCATAAACGGACCGTTCTTCCTTGGACGCAACATATACAACAACGATCAATCAGGAGGTTAAAGAAATGAAACGCATTTGGATGTGCCTTTTGGCGCTGTGTCTGCTTACATCATCTCTCTGTGCGGTGGCGGATGAGCGAGTCTACGACGTTCCTCTGAGTTCCCTTTCCCTTACCACGGGTTTGGAAACAGACAAAGCCGATCAAATCATGGTGGCGCAAATGGACAACGAGCCTGGAGCGCGCCCGCAAAAAGGCATTGCTTCGGCGGACATCGTCTACGAAATCGAGATGTACAACGGCGGATACACCCGCTACACTGCGGTATTTAACGATACCATTCCCAACGAGATTGAAGCCGTGCGCTCCACCAGGATTGTCAATATTGATTTCTATCTGGAATACGGCGGATGCTTCATTCACTTCGGCGGACAGCAGTATGAAGGCAGCAACATATACGATTACGTAAAGACCGTGAATATGCAGGCGCGCTTCGACGGCTTGTCTGACAGCACAAATTTCTATCGGGATTCCAACCGCAAGGCGCCCAACAACGTGGTTGCGCGGTTCTCTCAGATCTACAATCAGGTAAACTGGGATTCCACTACGGCCAGCAGCCCGCTGCACTTCAGCGCAGCGAACTTTACCCAGGGCGACGAGGCGGCAAATCAGTTTTCCATTCCTTATCGGGAAACGTCTTATTTGCCTTCCTACGTGTATAATCCCAACGATGGCCTGTACTACCGCTATTACAACGGCGAGCGCTACGTGGACGGCTACACCGGGGAACAGGTAACGTGTTCCAATGTCATCGTACAATACATGACGTACGACTGGTATAACGGCGCCTCCGACGCCCCCAAGGTCACCACCGTGGGATCCAACCGGTGTGATTATTTCATCAACGGCACCCATTTTACGGGCACTTGGGTTCGGGATAGCCTGACTTCCAACACCATCTATTACGACGAAGCCGGCAACGAAGTTCTGTTTAAGCCGGGCAAGACCTTTATTCAAACGCTGAAGGACACCAAGGAGGTAACCATCGCGGGCTGATTTCCCGATGGAATGAACGCAAGATGAAGAATCGACTTCAGAACCTGGCAATTCTGTTGCTTGTACTCGCTTTATCTCTCACCGCCTGCTCTTCGCCGGAGAAGGAACCGGAACCCACGCCCGTCAGCACGGCAACGCCTGCCGAAACGACAGCGGCGCCCACGGTTCGCGCAACGGCGAGTGCCACCGTCAACCCCACCCCGGCACAGACAGAAGAACCGACGGAGCCGGAAATCATTGTGGACGAACTGGTGGATGTCGATAATCTGATGATCAACGAATCCTTGGACGATGATGGCTGGTGGAACATCCTTCTGCTTGGCTCGGATACGCGCAAGGCCGCAAACAAGTATGGCCGCACGGACAACATCATCATTCTTTCCGTGCATCCGGCCAATCATAAAGCCAAGCTGACTTCCCTGATGCGAGACACTTGGGTGGATATATATGGCGTGGGAATGTCCAAGCTGAACGCCGCCAACGTATACGGCGGTCCGGAGCTTGCCATGCGCACCGTAAACGAAAGTTTCGGCATGAATATTTCCAACTACGTGTTGGTGGGAATGGAAGCGCTGGTGGACATCATTGATCTTGTCGGCGGCGTGGATCTTTCCGTCACAGAAAAGGAACTGGACGCCATCAATCAACAGTTGATTTACGATGCGGCGGATTTCGCGCTGAACGACGATACGCCTTTGGCGGAATTTGGCGAAAACGTTCATCTGACCGGAAACCAGGCGCTAGCCTATGCGCGCATTCGCATGTTGGACAACGATTATGTGCGCAGCGGCCGCCAGCGCGCGGTGCTCCTTTCGATTGCGAAGCAGCTGCAATCCAGCAACGCATCCGATATCATGGGGATCATCGATTCCCTCGTGAAATACGTGCAGACGAATCTCACCCTGAATCAGATGCTTTCCCTGGCAACCGTGGGGCTTACGGTGGACCTGAATTCCACGGAACAGCTGCGGCTTCCCGCAGACGGAACATTCGAATCCGGCAAATTCGATGGAATCTGGTGTATTCGTCCGGATTTTGCGCAAAACCAGGAGTTGTTGCATGATTTTATCTATGGCGCGCCGTCCGAAAAATAACGCGTGCTGTTCATCTTGCGCTCCACTCGCCCCTTCCCGCTGGGAAGGGGCGTTGTTGTGAACGCGCCAAATCTTCTCTTGCAATCCCGCAAGCCAAAATGGTATCATATCCCACGGGAGTGTGAACATGGAATGCGAAAACTGATTGTTGCGGAAAAGCCCTCTGTGGCCCGGGATATCGCCCGAGTCCTGGGTGTGCGGCAACGCGGCGAAGGATTTTTGGAAAGCCCCGATTACGTGGTAACTTGGGCCATTGGCCATCTGGTAAGCCTGTGCGAGCCCGGCGAAGTGGATGCGCGATACAAAAAATGGAACATGGCGCAATTGCCCATGTTGCCGGAAACCATCCCATTGAAGGTATTGCCCAAGACATCCTCCCAATTCCAGGTTATCAAGCGCTGGATGCACGAAGCGGAAATTTCGTCCATCGTCTGCGCAACGGACAGCGCCCGGGAAGGCGAGCTGATCTTTCGATACATCTACCAAATGGCAACCTGCAACAAGCCTGTGGAACGGCTGTGGATTTCCTCCATGACCGACGAAGCCATTCGCCAGGGGTTTCAGAATCTGCGTCCCGACAGTGAATATGACGCGCTGTATGAATCCGCTCGTTGCCGCAGCGAGGCGGACTGGCTTGTGGGCATGAACGCTTCCCGGGCGTTTTCGCTGGCGTACGACGCCCATCTGTCCGTAGGACGCGTGCAAACCCCTACGCTGAGCCTTCTTGTGAAACGGGATCGGGAAATCGCAGAATTCGTTCCCAAGGATTATTGGGAACTAAAGGCAGATTTTGGCGATTACAGCGGCTTGTGGCTGAACCCGGAGACCAAGGAAACCCGCGGCTATGACAAAAGCGCCCTGGAAAAAATTCGCAAACAGATTTCACTACAGGAGGCGCGGGTGACCGGGAGCGAACGGGAAATGAAGCGCGTGCCGCCGCCGCAATTGTTTGACCTCACCAGCTTGCAGCGGGAAGCCAACCGCAAGTTTGGGTTTTCCGCCGACAAGACGTTAAAGATCGCTCAGTCCTTGTACGAAACCCATAAGCTGGTCACGTACCCGCGCACAGACAGCCGGTATTTGCCCGATGACATGGCGCCCAAGATCAAAAGCGCGCTGGGTGGGTTGCCAGAGCCTTACGCGACCTTTGTGCATGCTCCGGAAATGAATCCAAACATGCATATGAAGCGGTTTTACGACAACGAGAAAATTTCCGACCATCACGCCATTGTCCCAACAGACAAGCGCCCCAATGGATCCTCCTTGTCGGCGGACGAGTCCCGCTTGTATGATCTCATCGTGCGCAGGCTAATCGCCGCCCATTATCCCAATTATGAATACGAATCCGCTTCTGTGCTGACGGAAGCGGCAGGGCACACGTTTAAGTCCACGGGCGCAATGCCTGTGCGGGAAGGATGGCGGGCATTGTTTCGGGAAGAAAAAAGCGAAGCAAAGGAACCTCCCCTGCCCGTGCTGGCGGAAGGCGACCTGCGCCGTGTGGAAAAGACATCCATCAAAGCCTGCAAAACCAAGCCGCCCGCAGCGCATACGGATGCTTCCATCTTAAATATGATGGAAAACGCCGGGCGCGACCTGGAAGACGAGGTGTTGCGGGAAAAGATGAAAGCATCCGGTTTGGGCACGCCCGCCACGCGCGCCGCAATCATTGAACGGTTAATTGCCATGGGGTATGCCACGCGCCGCGGCAAAACCCTTGTATCCACGGAAAAGGGGCGCCAACTCATCGCGATCACTCCAGAACAGATCTCCTCTGCCGTTACCACCGGCAAGTGGGAGAAAGCGTTGTCGGACATGGCGTCTCTGCCCGACGAAGAGGCCCGGCGGCAAAAAACGCAGCGATTTATGCAGGGCATTCGTCGTTTTTCCGTTTTTCTGGTGGACGCCGCGCGGCAAGGGCCCAAAGACGTTCGCTTCGAACGGGAATTTCCCAAAAAACGCAAGCCTTCCGGCAAAAAATAATGGAGGAACCATTGTATGGGCAAATCCCTAAGCTATCGCCACACGCGAATCGCCAGCTATATTGGTTATGTTACCCAGGCAATCATCAACAACCTGGCGCCGCTTTTGTTTGTAACGTTCAATACGCGGCTGAACATCTCTGTGGAAAAACTCGGGCTTTTGGTTTCCGTCAATTTCGGCATTCAGATTTTGGTGGACTTCCTCGCCGCGAGATACATTCTGAAAATCGGATATCGCAAAGGCGCCGTATTGGCGCACATTCTGTGCACAACGGGGCTGGTGCTGTTGGGCATTTTGCCCGGCGTCATGCGCAACGCCTATTCCGGATTGATCATTGCCATCGCCTTTAGCGCCCTGGGCGGGGGCTTGTTGGAGGTTTTGGTAAGCCCCATTGTGGAATCCCTGCCCGGAGACGAAAAGGCCAGCGCCATGAGTCTTTTGCACTCTTTTTACTGTTGGGGCCATGTAGCCGTAGTGCTGCTTTCCACGCTGTATTTTCGCCTTGCGGGAATTGAAAATTGGCGATTTCTTCCGATTCTCTGGGCCGTGGTTCCCTTCATGAATACGTTTTTGTTTGCCAAAGTCCCGCTTTGCAGCCTGTCGGGCGACGAAGAAGGCCACGCGTTCCGACGCCTGTTTTCTTCCAAAGTATTCTGGATTTTATTCCTGCTGATGGTCTGCGCAGGCGCTTCCGAACAAGCGATGAGCCAGTGGAGTTCCATGTTCGCGGAAGCAGGACTTGGCATATCCAAAACGCTGGGCGACTTGCTGGGGCCCTGCGCTTTCGCCGTCATGATGGGACTTGGCCGGCTTTGCTATGGTATCTGGGGATCACGATTGAAAATCGCTCAAGCACTTCTGTGCTCTGCGCTTCTGTGCATGGCTTGCTATCTCCTGGCAATCTTCTCTTCCAGCCCCGTCCTATCCCTGGTTGCTTGCGCGTTCACCGGGTTATCCGTCGCGCTAATGTGGCCGGGCACGTTTAGCCTCGCCGCCCAGAATTACGCGACGGGCGGCACCGCCATGTTTGCCATTCTGGCCTTGGCCGGCGACCTTGGATGTTCCTGCGGCCCGGGCTTGGTCGGTTGGATCGCAGGCGTTTCCCAGCGAAGCGATTCTTCTTTCCTGAAATATCTCTGTGTAAATGATGGCATAAAAACCGGATTACTGGCAGGCGTAATTTTCCCGCTGCTCATGATCCTTGGCATTGTGTTGCTGCGGCGTTTCAAGCTCCGCCGCGCTTCATAACACCCGATATTTTACAAAAAAGTAGCTTGCAATCGTGCTCAACTTGTGTTATAATATTTTTCGTTCGATGAGCGTTTTTCGATTTCCGATTTGGAAGAAGGAAACGTTCATCCCTGTTGGACAGTTTTTTGAGAATAGTCCAACATCATTCTGCGGGGCATTAGCACAGTTGGTAGCGCGCAACGTTCGCATCGTTGAGGTCAGGGGTTCGAATCCCCTATGCTCCACCATAC
>JAQXRL010000243.1 GCA_029218505.1 Eubacteriales bacterium
GCCAGCGTAAATTTTTTGCTGCAAAAAGGCATCAAAGCTCTGGTAATCGCCTGCAATACCGCCACCTCGGCCAGCGCCGCGCTGCTTCGGCAGGAATTAGCCATCCCTGTCATCGGCATTGAACCCGCGCTGAAGCCCGCGCATTTTGTGCGCCATGGCGGCGCAATCGTGGTGTTGGCCACCAACGCCACCCTGCGTCTGGAGAAATTTCATTTGCTGATGGAGCGTTTTGGCGATGGCGTGGTGCCCGTTGTCGGAGAAGGTCTGGTGGAACTGGTGGAGGCCGGGCTTCAAAACTCCCTTCAGGCTGATGCGCTTTTGCGGGATTTGCTGGCGCGTCCCCTGTCCGGACAGGTAGACGCCATCGTGCTGGGCTGCACCCATTATTCCTTTCTCACCGATGCTTTGCATCGCGTTGCGCCGGGAATTCCCATATTCGACGGAGCCGAGGGTACCGCGCGACAGCTGCGCCGCGTTTTGGAACAGCAAAACCTGTTGGAAGACGGAGACGGTTTGACCGAATACTTTTCTTCCGGCGGAGACGAATTTGTCCGGCGCATGCGAAAAATGGCAGACATGCCCGCCCGTTCCCAGGAATAGACTTTAACGGAGTCTGTGGGCGGGAGTGATGAAATGTGGTGAAGTTCAAGGTAATCAAGGGTTCGCAGCTGCTGCTGGGCGCAGCCATCGCGCTACTGGTTCTGGTCGTGTGCGCACTGGTCGTCCGGTACGCGCTGTCGCGGCCTGCTGTATCCACGTCCGTGGGACCAACGGTCCGAACGGTATCCCAGGTGAACGGAGCGGAGGCGAACAACGCCTTCGCTCTTTCCGCAGAAAAAAGCGCTCGGAACGTTGAAATTGTAGTCGTTCGAAGCGGTTCGCTGCCGGAAAACGAACATACCGACGAAACTGCTGCGGACATCCTGGTTCTGCCGCAAAACACCGTGATGCCTGCAACAGAAGCGTCTCCCAAGGTGTTGATTTATCACACCCACACCCACGAAGCGTACGAGCAAACCAAATCCGATCCATATACGGCGCTGGAAGCCTGGCGCACGGCGGACGAAAGCCACAGCGTCGTGCGGGTAGGCGCGGAATTGGCGCAATTGCTGACCCAGCGCGGGTTCGAAGTCGTGCATGACAAAACAGATCACGAACAGAACGACCTTTCCACCGCATATCTGCGCTCCGAAAAAACCTTGAACGGCTACACCGAGGCGTTCGATCTGTATATCGATCTGCATCGGGACGCGTACCTGGATGGCATGGAATCCACCGCGCTCACAGTAAACGGGGAAAGCTGCGCCCGAATGATGATGCTGGTGGGAAAGGGCGACAATTTCACCACAAAGCCGTATTATCAAGAAAACTATGCCTTTGCCACGGCCCTGACGGAAAAAATCAACGTTCTCTCCCCGGGATTATGCAAGGACGTTTTGGTGAAAACCAAGCGATATAATCAGCACATTGGCGTATATGCCCTGCTGATTGAAGTAGGCACCAACAAAAACACGCTTCAGGAAGCGCTGAATTCCATGCCTGTTCTGGCGGATGCGCTTACGGAAATGATGATTCTCAAACCGGATCAATCTTTGCAGGAAATGCGGCTAAACGCCATGGGCGGCTAGGCCATGCCGTCGCGCCTGAACATATTTATCCTCCGGTGAAGCCGGGGAATTTGCGTATGCGGGCAAAGCCCCGGAATGCCAGCAGCGCCCGTGCAGGCGCATAGACGGTCTGGCATCTGCGTAGGCTGGCAATTTGCCGCCCATGAAAGACGGGCTGAGCCTGTCGAAAAACGCACGGAGAGCACGAGAGGGTTTCGAATCGCTCGAATTCCAATCGTGGTGGGCGGCGTGTACGGCGACCACGGGCGCGGATTTTTCCCTGGAAGAATCTGGAGAGAGTAGCCGTCCACCGGCTTTTCAAAAAGTCTTTTGGACAAGCTGCGCCCGTAAAAGACGGGCCTTTTCTTCCCGGCCACCCTGAAAAGGGGCATTGTCCTTCCCAAACATCGCCATTCGATCTGCCGATTTCTTCTCGTCCAACTGATGTCGGATGTATTCTGCAATCTTGTGTTTGTTCTTCCCTACCATGTCCGCCCCCTCGGCATCGCTCTCTTCGGCGGGATGCTCGCCAGCATATGCGCATACGCACCACCCAAGCTCTGCCGAACCCACGCCTTCCGTGGTTTTTTAAATACAAGAAACGACCAGGCATTCCAAATTGCCCGGTCGTTTTTGTTCGTTCGTGCTATTCCACGAAATCAAACTCCATCTCTCCGATAACCACGGAATCGCCCTCCTGCGCGCCTGCTTTTCGCAATTCGTCGATAACGCCCCATTTGCGCAGCGCGCGATGGAAATAATTCAAGGAATCCTCGTCCGAGAAGTTCACCGATTCCACCAGGCGCTGTATCAGGCCGCCGGAAAGGAAATACGCGCCGTCGCTTTTCTCCACAGAGAATCCGTCGTCCTGCGGCACAAATTCGCCAACCTCTTCCTCATAGAAGGGTTCCGCAGCAGGAAGCTGGCGCAGCATGCTTGCCGTGGCGTACATCAGCGGGTCAAAGTTCCCTCTTGTAGCGGCGGAAACCGGGAAAACCGGAATGCCCGTTCCCGCAAGCTTTTCCCGCAACCGTGCAAGATTCTCCTCTGCGCCAGGCAAGTCCATCTTGTTGGCGGCCACCAGCATGGGCCGATTTTTCAAATCGCCATAGGCCTGCAATTCCAAATTGATGGCGTCAAAATCCTCCAGAGGATCCCGATCCTCACTGCCAGAGATGTCCAACACATGAATCAGCACCCGTGTGCGTTCGATATGCCGCAAAAAATCATACCCCAGTCCCACGCCTTCCGACGCGCCTTCCACCAGGCCGGGAATGTCCGCCAGCACAAAGGAATCCTCCCCTTGCTTCACAATGCCCAGGTTTGGCGTCAAGGTGGTAAAGTGATAATTTGCAATCTTCGGCCGCGCGGATGTCACCACCGATAAAATCGTGGACTTCCCCACGTTGGGAAACCCTACCAGTCCCACATCCGCAATGGATTTCAATTCCAGCGTCAGTTCTACGGGAAGACGCTTTTCGCCCGGTTTGGCATACCGGGGCGCCTGGCGCGTCGCGGTAGCGAAATGCTGGTTGCCATAGCCGCCATTGCCGCCGGAAATCAGCGTCTTGCGCTGATTTGCCTCGTACATGTCCAGCAATACTCGCCCGGTTTCCTTTTCCTTTACCACCGTTCCCGGCGGAACTTCAATCACTTTGTCCGCGCCAGATTTTCCCGTGCGGCGGTTCGCCAACCCGTCCTGGCCGTTTTCCGCGTCAAAGGAACGGGTATATCGGAAATCCATCAGCGTATGCATGCGCTCCGTCGCCAGGAACACAATGTCGCCGCCCTTGCCGCCATCGCCGCCATCCGGGCCGCCCGCCTGCACATATTTTTCCCGATGAAAAGAAACGCATCCATTTCCGCCATCTCCGGCCTTTACGCGGATGTTCACTTTATCTACAAACAGCGCCATACTTTTCTCCCATCATTCCTCGAAATGCTTTTCGCAAAGGCCATCGTTCAGCGGACACCGCTGACATTCCGGTTTTCTCGCGCCGCAGCAACGCCTGCCATGCCAAATCAAAAGATGGTGTCCATGGGACCAGATTTCTTGGGGCAGGATTTCCCGCAGCTGCGTCTCCACGCGCTCCGGCGTAGTTCCGTCCGCCAGCCCAATGCGCCTGGAAACCCGAAAAACATGGGTGTCCACCGGGATCTGATCCACGCCAAACGCAGCCAACAGCACCACGCCCGCCGTTTTGCGGCCCACCCCGGGCAACTTTTCCAATTCTTCTCGCGTGTCAGGCACGTTCCCGCCATGCTTTTCCACGATGGCCCGGCATGCCGCAACGATGTTCTTGGCCTTGTTGTGATACAGGCCGCATTCCCGAATCTGCGGCTCCAATTCTTCCGGCGAAAGTTCCGCCATGCTGGCCGCATTCGGATATTTGGCAAACAGCCTGGATGTAACCACATTCACACGCTTGTC
>JAQXRL010000244.1 GCA_029218505.1 Eubacteriales bacterium
AAAATGTTCTGCCTGCGGGTCGCTTCGCAGGGCACAGGTTGGACGCTGGAGTTTTCCATACCGGTAAGAACGCTGAACGGAAATGGGACGCTGATGCTGCCGATGCAGCTTCTCATGATGGTCGGGGGCCTGGGCGCACTAATTGTGTTGGTGACACTGTATATGCGTTCGCTGATGAACGGACTGGAACGGTTGAAGCAGGCCATGATTTGCGTCAATCGGGGGGAATTGGACGTGTCCATCCGCAGCGAATCCGAAGACGAAATCGGCGCCGTAATCAATACGTTCAACCACATGCTGGAAACCATCCGAAAGCTGTTAAAGCAAAGCAGGGAGGACGAACGGCGGATTTCCGGCATGGAGATGGAGGTTTTGCGCGCGCAGATTGATCCGCATTTTTTGTACAACACGCTTTCCTTTATCAATTGGAAATGCATGCGCGCAGGGCAGGATGAAGTTAGCGCAATCATTTCCCATTTGGCCATGTTTTACCGAACCTGTCTGAACAAGGGAAACAACCTTACGCACGTGCGCACGGAATTGGCCAATATTATGGCTTATGTCAACATTCAATTGCGCCTGCATGACGACAGCTTCACGGTGAAATATGACGTTCCCCAGGAATGGATGGAATACCGCATGCTGAGCTTTGTCATGCAGCCGCTGGTGGAAAATGCGATTCGCCATGGCGTGGATAAGCTGCGCTCCGGTTGGGGAGAGATTTTGATTTCCCTGCGGGAAGAAAATGGGAAATTGTATTTTCGCGTGCTGGACAACGGGCCGGGTTTGCCAAACGAGGAAGGACGACAGGATACGCCGCATAAGGGTTATGGCATTTGCAATGTTCGGGAAAGGATTACCATGTGGTATGGCCCGGAATATGGCGTGCGCGTGGAGAACCGGCCGGAAGGCGGATGCAGCGCAAGCCTGATCTTGCCGGTGCTGCTTCCGGAAACAGACGAAGAATCCAAAAAATGTGAAAATAAATCCTTAAAATTTGATTGAATGCGTACATGAATGGAAATAAAATGGAATTATAAATAAAAAGGAGGTTTTGAATGTGCGTAGATTTGTGGCGTTGATCCTGGTGCTCTTGTTGGTGCTTCCCGGCGTGGTTTTGGCGGAAAGCGAAGAAATTGTCATCACCTATGGCAAGGAATTTGATTTTGACGGCAAGACCTTCCTGGACGGGCAGGATTTGGAGAACAACTACTACACGGATTACGTTTATGAACAGCACAAGGTTCGGGTGAAATACGAATGGGTGCTGGACGATGACGCGCAAAAGGACTCCTTGGCTGTCATCAACGGCGCCATGCCGGATGTGATGCTGGTAGATCTGACGACATTCAATATGCTGGTGACTTCGGATATGCTGGCGCCGCTTACGAGCGTGTTTGAAGAACATGCCAACCAGTATCTGCAGGACGCGAAGGCAACGTATCCGGAAGCGTTCGACGCGGCGACGGTAGGCGGAGAATTGATGGCCATTCCGAATACTGTTCCGAAAAAACAGCATGCGTACACTTGGGTGCGCAAGGATTGGCTGGATAACCTGGGCTTGGAAGTTCCCAAGACGTTGGAAGACATCGTGGCTGTGGCAAAGGCGTTTGCGGAACAGGACCCGGACGGCAACGGCAAGGCGGATACGATTGGCCTGCCGTTAAACGCGGACTATATTCTTGGAAAATATGGCACGGATTACGTGGCCGACCCCATTGCCAACCTGTTTGGATCCTACGCCCGCACCTGGTATGCGCAGGAAGACGGAACGGTGATCTATGGTTCCATCACCAATGAGACGCGCGAAGCATTGGAATATTTGGCGCAGCTGTATGCAGACGGCATCATTGATCCCCAGTTTGCGGTGCGCGACCAGGGCGAACTGGTGATTTCCGGCAAGTGCGGCATTTTCTTTGGCCCTTGGTGCGCCGGCCCGCTGCGTCAGTCCTATGGCTATGACCAGGCGGAATGGATTCCGGTGGCGGCGCCCCTGGACGAGGAGGGGAATTTCTACACCACAAGTCCTGTTCCGGCGAGTGCTTATCTGGTGGTCAGCAAGGATTGCAAACATCCGGAGGCGGTCATTTGGGCATTGGGCGATTCTTATGAGTTCCACCGCTATCTGACGGGGGATGAGGCATGGACCGCAAAGATGAACGAATACAACACCGCGGGCGTTTCCTGGACGATTATGCCCTTTGAATTGCAGCTGGAGGCAGAAGATATTGTGGCTGTTCGCGGCAAGGATATGGTTCAGATGATCGATACCGGCGATCGTACGGGAGTTTCCATCCAGAATCAGAGCTTCTACGATGCATATTTGGCGTTCCTGGATGATCCGTCCTCCTTGACGGGCTGGGTGCGTTACGTGGGCATGTATCTGGGCTGCAATGTGGCCAATTACGAAAAGAACGTCTATACCGCGCCGGTATTCTGGGGCACCACGGAGACGATGGAAGATTACTGGACGAACTTGACTTCCATGGAAGATGAAGTATTCATGAAGATCGTGATGAACGAAGTAGGAATTGAAGCGTTCGATCAGTTTGTGCAAGATTGGAAGGCGCAAGGCGGCGACATCATTACCGGCGAAGTGCAGGAATACGTGGATTCCCGCAAATAACGTCCGGATGCGAAAGGGCCCGCCTGACAAGGCTTATTCTCCAAGAGAGGGCAGGGCATTCCTGCCCTCAGCTTGTCCCAAAAGACTTTTTTACAAGCTGGTGGACGGGGAAGTAAACTCCCGCGCCACGGCTACCCTCTCCAGATTTTGCTGAAATTTTGCGGATTCCGGCCGCAAAATCTGCAAGGCAGCAGTTTTTTCAAGGAAAAATCCGCGCCCGTAGTCGCCGTACACGCCGCCGGCCACGATTGGAATTCGAGCGGCCCGAAGCTCTCTCGTGCGCTCCCTGCGTTTTTCGACCGTCTGAGGGCAGGGCATTCCTGCCCTCTCCGCAGTATAGGCGCATTTTTTTCAGACCGGCAAGGCGTGCGGGTTGCCTTTGCGCAGCGTCGCGGCGGTTTGATCACGCTTTGCATGCGCGGAGAGGAACGGCTCTCCTGTTGCGATATTTTCGAATGGAAAGGAGGGGTGGGATTGTACACCCGAAGATATGCATATCAATATCATCTAATGCTGATCCCGGTGATGGCTTTCCTGTTTATCTTCCATATCCTTCCCTGTTTTGGAATCGTCATTGCATTTCAGAAATTCCTGCCGGCCAAGGGCATTTTGGGTTCCAAGTTTGTTGGCTTGAAATATTTCCGGCAGATGTTCTCCATGCCGAATTCGTGGCGCGTTTTCCGCAACACGGTCATTATTGCCTGCTGGAAGATCGTGATGAACATGGTTGTGCCCGTGGTGTTTGCGATTTTGCTCAACGAAATCCGGCATAATGCTTATAAACGGACGGCGCAGACGATTATCTATTTACCGCATTTTATGTCCTGGGTTGTGTTAGCAATTCCGATTATGAACATCTTCGCGTATGATGGCATCGTCAACGATTTGATTTGCTATTTTGGCGGAGATCCGATCCTGTTTTTGGCCAGCAACACATGGTTTCGGCCGATTTTAATCATTACGGATGTCTGGAAGGAATTCGGCTTCGGAACCATCGTGTATTTGGCGGCAATTACGGGGATTGATCCATTGCTGTATGAAGCGGCGGTGATTGACGGCGCCAGCCGTGGACAGCGCGTCTGGCATGTAACGCTGCCGGGGATGCTTCCCACCATTGTGCTGCTGGCCACCCGCAGCCTTGGGAATGTGCTCAATGCAGGCTTTGACCAGATATACAATCTGTACATACCGGCGGTATATGAAACGGCGGATATCATTGACACCTATGTGTACCGCGCGGGATTGATCGACATGAACTATTCGCTGTCCACCGCCGTTGGTTTGATGAAATCGGCCATTGGCATCGTGTTGATCCTGACGTCGAACCG
>JAQXRL010000245.1 GCA_029218505.1 Eubacteriales bacterium
CAAAAAGCCCGGGAATTCGGCGTTTATGAACTGGACGAAGACACCCGCGCCCAGCTTCAGGCAAAGGCCCAAAGTCAGATGGACGAATTGGTGGAATACTATCGCGTCTATCGTGAACAGGAAGGCATGACGGAAGAGGAAATCCTTCAGGATACCTTGGATTATCTGGCCGAAGAAGGCTATTCCCTGGAAAGCATTCTGCAATCCCTCACTGCGGAGACGTGGCGCGACCGCCTGTATGCCCATGTGACCGAAAACACAACCGTCTCTCAGGAAGAATTGCAGCAATACTATCAGGATTTGCTGGCTTCGCAGCAAATGCTGTTCTCCTCCGATTTCAGCGAATACGATTATGCGCAATCCGAAGGCACCCCGATTTTGTGGAATCCGGAAGGCGTTCGTGCAATTCGGTTTGTGCTCGTTGGATTCGGCGCGGACATCGCAGAGGAACATGCCCAGCTGCTGTACGAATTGGAAGACAATCCCAACGAAGGAGCCCTTTCCCGCATGGAAAATCTGTACGCAAGCCTTTCCCCCATTTCCGATGAAGTTTCTCAACGCGCTCAGGCAGGCGACGATTTCTTGCTGCTCATCGATGAATACAGCGCCGATGCAACATTTGACCAGGAACCCTGGCGCTCCCATGGCATCTGCGTGGGCGCAAACTCCATTGCCTATGAACCCGATGTCATCCAAGCCGCAATGTCCCTGGAAAATGTGGGCGATATTTCCCAGCCCGTGAAAACCGATGACGGCTTGATCATTCTCCAATATCTTGCCGACGTCGCCCCCGGCGCCGTTCCCTTTGAACAGGCGCAATCTCAGCTGCAGCCGATCGCCCTTCAGGAAAAAATGAACAGGCTTTACAACGATACCGTGGAACAGTGGATCGCCGACGCCAACGTTCACTATTACCCCGAACGCTTCTAGGTTTTCTGAACACCGCAATCCGCTTTCGCTCCGAGAGGAACTTCCTCCCGGAGCGATTCTCTGTTTTCCGCTTCCGCCTTCCTTTGAATTCATAATTATGAATTGCAATCAGAAAATTGCGTCCTCCCTATTGACTTTGAAGAATTTCCCTGTTAATCTGGATTTCAGAAGCATTGTTGATTTTCGCAGGCAAAGGAGGAAGGGGTTTGAACGACTTTCTGGAACACTTCAGTCTGACAGGGAAAACAGCCTGGATCACCGGCGCCAGTTACGGCATTGGCTTTGCCATTGCCAAGGCGTTTCACGCCGCCGGAGCGCGCATTGCCTTCAACGACATCAACCAGGAACTGGTAGACAAGGGAAAAAGCGCCTATCAGGCGGAAGGCATCGACGCACATGGCTACGTATGCGACGTTACGGATGAAGATCAGGTGCAATCTCTGGTAAAGCGCATTCAATCGGAAATCGGGTCCATTGATATCTTGGTGAACAACGCCGGCATCATTCGCCGCGTTCCCATGACGGAAATGTCTGCGGAAGAATTCCGCAAGGTGATCGATGTGGATCTGAACGCGCCTTTCATCTGCGCAAAGGCGGTCATTCCCGGAATGATTGCCAAAGGTCACGGAAAGATCATCAACATCTGCTCCATGATGAGCGAATTGGGGCGGGAAACCGTTTCCGCGTACGCGGCGGCCAAGGGCGGACTGAAAATGCTCACCCGCAATATTTGCAGCGAATATGGCCAATACAACATCCAGTGCAACGGCATCGGGCCCGGATACATCGCCACTCCTCAAACCGCGCCTTTGCGCCAGACGCAGCCGGACGGAAGCCGCCATCCCTTCGATCAGTTCATCTGCGCAAAGACGCCCGCCGCACGTTGGGGCGCCGTGGAAGACCTGATGGGTCCGGCGGTGTTTCTTGCCAGCGACGCGTCAAACTTTGTCAACGGTCACGTGCTGTATGTAGACGGCGGCATTTTGGCCTACATCGGCAAGCAGCCGTAACAGCAGAAAGGAAGATGAATATGCATTACAAGCTTTCTTACGACGAAGACAGCCGCCTGATCGTCTCCGACATTCAATGCAATTGTTCTTGCACGCACAACCAACCCGCACAGGACATTTACGTCGGCAACGGCATCGTGAAAAACCTTCCCAAATACATTCGCAAACGCGGCCTGGGCACGCATTGCGTGGTGGTGGCGGACAACAACACCTGGGAAATTGCCGGACGGCATGTGGCGGAACTTCTGCAAGCAGACGGCGTAGAGGTTGTGGAATGCGTCATTCGCCGGGAGGGCGTCATGGATCCCGACGAAACCGCCGTTGGCGAAGTGCTGCTGGCCATTCAGCCGCAAACGCAATTCCTCGTTTCCGTGGGTTCCGGTTCCATTACCGACATCACGCGCGTCAATGCCAAACGCGCCGGCCTGCCCATGGTCTGCGTCGGCACGGCTCCGTCCATGGACGGCTATACTTCCGTGGTATGCCCGTTGCTGCTGCACGGCGTAAAGATTCACCGGGATGGCAACTGTCCGGACATCATTCTGTGCGACATTGATATTCTCAAAACCGCGCCCATGGAAATGATTTGCTCCGGCGTCGGGGACGTGTTGGGCAAATACATCGCCAAGGCCGATTGGATTCTGGGCAGCATCATCAATGATGAGCCATACTGCCCTGCTTGCGGCGAAATCGTAACGGACGCGGTAAACAAGCTGGTTGACAATGTGGACGAAATCAAAACCAAGTCCGACAAGGGCATTCGCATTCTCATCGAAGCGCTTTTGCTGGCGGGCATGACAATCATGATCATCGGGCACACCCGCGCGGTCGCATCGGTGGAACACAACATCGCCCATTATTGGGAAATGATGCAATTGCTCCACGGCAAAAAGCCGCCCCAGCACGGCGCGTCGGTGGGCGTAGCCACTCTGCTGGTATGGCCAATGTTCACGCGCTTTGCAAACGAAGACCTCTCCAAGCTGGATCTTGAGGCCATCCAAGCCAAACGCCTTTCCCGGGAAAAGCGCGTGCAATGGATGCTTTATGCCTATGAACAGGAGGCCGGCACATCCATCATGCGGGAAAACGAAGCGGATTTCCTCTCCTGGGAAGAACAACTGCGCCGCATTCGCCGCGCACAGGATCGATTTGCCGACATCCAGGCCTGCATTGCGGAAATGCCTTCCTTTGACCGCATCTATGACGCCATGTCCCGGCTGGGCGCACAGCGAACGCCCGAGGAATGCGGCGTGGACAGGCATTTGCTGAACCTGTCCATGCACTGCGCCAAGGATTATCGAACCCGCTATACTCTGTTTAAGACGCTGGACGAATGCGGATTGTTGGACGAATATCTGGCGGAATATCCCAAGGACTGGGAACCATGAGCGCGCCGGAAGTTCCAAACCGAACGCTTGGACGCGGTTTGGCCATGTTGGAATTGCTGGGCAACCATCCGGAAGGACTCGCGCTGTTTGAATTGGCAGAACGTTTGAATTTGCCCCGCAGCACAGCCTTTAACCTGGCCAGAACCCTTACGGATTTGGACTATGCCTGGTTCAACGCGGAAAACAATCGCTACACTCTGGGGCTTCGCATGTTCGAAGTGGGCAGCGCCGCCATCAACCGCATTGATATTATGTCCGTCATCCGCAGCTGTATGACGGAAATCTATCAACAAATCAACGAAACCATGCATCTGGCAATCCTCTGCGACCGGGATGTGCTGTATATCGACAAGATCGAATCAACGCGTTCCGTTCATATGAGCAGCCATGTAGGCAGCCGCAAGCCTTTGTACTGCACGGCATTGGGAAAGGCAATCCTGGCGGGCATGGCGGATCAGCAGGTGCGCACGCTGTATCGCAAAACGCCTCTTGCCGCCATTACCGAACACACCATTACCTCCATGCCGGAACTTTTGCGCCAGCTGTCCATCATCCGGGATCGGGGATATGCCACGGAGCGCGACGAAAACGATCGCGGCGTATGCTGCGCGGCGGTGTTTTTGCGGGATGAGGAAGGCCAGCCCAAGTATGCCATCAGCGTTTCCGCGCCCAGTTTCCGCGCAGGCGAGGAGGATGTGGAACGCTACGGCCGCATGCTGATCGATGCAAAGGCAAAAATCGAACGCTTCTCCCGGGCGAAGAATGCCCGAGCGTTTCATCAAGACCAAGAGGAGGAACAACATGAACATCTTTGACAGACTTGCCCTGGCCGGATTGGTTCCGGTCATCAAAGTAGAGGACGCGCAGGATGCAGTGCCCCTTTGCCAGGCGCTCCTGGACGGCG
>JAQXRL010000246.1 GCA_029218505.1 Eubacteriales bacterium
CCATCCCATCGCCGACGGCAAGATTGACTTCATCTCGTAAATTCGGACAGGACTTCCAATGCCCAGGCAATCCGTCAAAGCTTGCCTGGGCGTTTTTGTGCGCATTTGGGCAGGTTTTCTCCCTTCGCCGTGCCCGCAGAAATCCTGTTTTCCATCCTTTCCGCCATTCCCCACGCACGCCGCTTCTTTTGCCGCTTCGGACGAGGGAAGCCGTTTTCCTTCCCTGATATCGCTCCTCTCTTCCTTGCCGCTGTCCGCATTCCCGTTTCATCGTTCAAATGATCGGCGGATCGCATTTGATTCATGGCGCACCCTCCGTTTCGGGATTGTTTTCGTCAAATGCGCAGTCGCGTGTCGTTCCGAAAACACGCAGCGCGGTGGTTTTGATCGCGGAATATCCCGCCCGTTTTTCCACACATCACACACTTCCTTATGCGGCTTTTTATCATTTGTGGACAATCCTTGTCATACATCGCGCATTTTCGGCAGGTTTGTGAAGAAAACCGGAAAGGTCTTGACAAGGCGAACGATTGGATTATAATGAAACAAACCTCAGCATGCATTAGCGGACAAAACAATTTGAACAGGAGGGGTGAAGATGCGCGCAAAACGTCTGCTTGCCTGGAGTCTATGCGGCGTCTTTCTCGCCATGCTCCTGATTTCCGGCGTCCTTCTCATGGCGTACCTCCACCATGACTGCACCCACGAGGATTGTCCTGTCTGTTTTGCAATTTCATGTTGCAGAAACCTGTTGCGCGCATTTTCGGCTCTGGCCCTGCTGCTGGGGGTTCTTTTCCATGGAAGCCTTGTCGCGCATGCTTGTCAGAAAACCTTGGCCAACCGGCTTCTTTCCCATACGCTCATCTCCTTAAAGGTGAAATTTACGGATTGATCGAATATGCATTTTTATCGAGGCATTTTCGCGTTTTGCGAATGCCTTCTTTTCGCTTGTCCAAAATTGACAGAAAGAGGAAACGTTCATGAAAAAATGGTTGAAAATTCTCCTGCCATGCATTTTGGCCGGTCTCTTTTGTTTTCCGAATTGCCTTGCGGAACAGAAAACGCCCTTGCGCATTGTGTGCACAACCTTCCCGCAATACGACTGGACGCGCCAAGTGCTTGGGGAGAACGCCGAAGCGGCGGAACTGACCCTTTTGCTGGACAACGGCGTGGATCTGCACAATTATCAACCCACCGCCGCCGATATCGCGCGAATTTCCGCCTGCGATTTGTTCGTTTTCGTCGGCGGAACGTCCGATATTTGGGTGACGGACGTCCTCGCCGCCGCCAACAATCCGGATCTGCACGCCATTTCCATGATGGAATGCGTTGAAATCAAGGCGGAAGAAACCGTGGAAGGCATGCAGCCGGAAGAATCCGAAGAAGATAGTTCCGAATTGGAATATGACGAGCATGTGTGGCTGTCTCTGCGCAATGCCCAACGCATCACGCAAGCCATTGCCGACGCTCTTTGCGCCCAAGATCCCGAAAATGCAGAAGCCTATCAGGCCAATGCCCGCGCGTACATCGCGAAACTCGCCGCACTGGACGCGCAATACCAAACCATGGTTGACAATGCGCAGCGGAAAACGCTGCTCTTTGCCGACCGGTTTCCCTTCCGTTATCTTGCAGACGACTATGGTTTGCGCTATTTTGCGGCATTCGCAGGGTGTTCGGCCGAAACCGAAGCCAGTTTTCAGACCATCGCATTTCTTGCGGGCAAGGTGGACGAAATGGAATTGCCCGCCGTAATCGTGATCGAAGGCGCCAACCATTCCCTTGCAGAAACCGTGATTTCCTGCACGCAAAGCCAAAATCAGGAAATCCTTGCCGCAAATTCCATTCAATCCGTAACGGCCAAAGACGTGGCCAACGGCTTTACCTATCTGGACGCGATGGAAAAAAACCTTGTCATATTCGAAAGAGCGTTGAATTGAACGGCACAAACGCGTTTGG
Organism: Eubacteriales bacterium; assembly: GCA_029218505.1. Lineage (GTDB taxonomy): Bacteria > Bacillota > Clostridia > Christensenellales > Aristaeellaceae > SUG1456. The sequence goes on from JAQXRL010000246.1 coordinate 1,957, forward strand.
AGGAAGCATGGAACAAATCGTTTGCAAAAACCTGTGTCTGGGATACGATGGCAACATCGTATCCCGGGACATCCATTTTCCCATATCCCAGGGAGATTATCTGTGCATCGTGGGCGAAAACGGCGCGGGCAAAAGCACGCTGATGAAGGCGTTGCTGGGGCTGCATCCGCCGATTTCCGGCGAAATCATGTTTCAAAACGGCCAAAAGCAACGGGAAATCGGCTATCTTCCCCAACGGGCAGGATTGCAGCGGGGGTTTCCCTCCTCCGTTCAGGAAGTCGTGCTGTCCGGCTGTCTGAACCAACGCGGCCATCGTTTCTTTTACAACCGGCAGGAACGCGCACAGGCGCAAAAGA
>JAQXRL010000247.1 GCA_029218505.1 Eubacteriales bacterium
ACATGCTTCTGCATGCATCATCCAATGTCTTGAAAACGGCATTAGAATTCGTCCGCGAATGCCTTTGCCGCACCAATCATCCATCAGCCAAAGGGCGTTTTTATCTGCACTTGCCTTTCTCCCAATATTTTCTGATTCAATCCGCCGTAAGATAAGCGTTTGAGCATCTTCCCGGCGCTGTTCTTTCTGTCTGGAGAAGTCTGCAATCTGTTGTTTAGCAAGTTCCTTTCCCGTTGCAATCATCGGCGAATGGATACGCTCCTGGTACTTGCCCGCAAAGAATATCTTCTATCCGGAAACTATGCCAGATTGAAGAAGCAATCGTTTTGCAATGATAACCGTCCAAATAAAGCACCAATTCTCTCTTCTAAGTGCCGTTTTTTCATTTGTGCTTGCATGGTTTTATGAAGCGCAGACCCATTCCTTGTTCATCATCATATCTCCTGCAAAATCCCGATGTACCCCGCTTATTGGATGGATGGAGTATGCCAGAAGAATGCGGGAAATTCTACCATATGCAAAAAGAAACGCCCGATCATCCTGACAACCTATCGGGCGTTTCTTCCTGCATTCAGATTCCGGCTTTCTCAGTTTCGGTATCTTCCTGTTTCATGCGTGCTGTTTTGCGCCAAGGTCATATACCGGCTTGAGAGCGGGATACAAAGCACAGTAGATCTCGTAAGCGTCCTGATAGGCCGCTTGGTTGGCGCGGATGGGAAGCGTTTCGGTTTCCACGCGGAGAATCGAAGCGGCTTCCTCCAAATCTTTCCAGATGCCCGCGCCCACGCCTGCCACCAGCACCGCGCCGTACGCGCCGCCTTCGCTGGCCGCGGACATGGTGTATACGGGCAAATCAAAGATGTCTGCCTGCATTTGCCGCCATAATGGGGAAACGCTGCCGCCGCCGGAAGAATAAATCTTCTCAATGGGGACAAAGCCGGCCATAATGTCGGATACTTGTTTAAGGGAATAGGTAACGCCCTCCATCACCGCGCGCGTAATATCATTGCGCGTGGAGGACAGACTCAGTCCATAAAATACGCCGCGGGCGTTGGCGTCCGGGTATGGACAACGCTCGCCGGAAAGATATGGCGCAAACACGACGCCGTTGGCGCCTGGCACGGATTGAGCCGCCTTTTCTCCCATGACGTCGTATACGCTTCTGTTGGTTTGCCGGGCAATGGCAATGTCGTTTTCGCATAATGCGTCCCTGTACCATCGGTAAGCGCCTCCGGCGGACAAGGTGCAGCCAATGGCCTGCCATAGATTTGCCTGGTTGTTGCAAAACATCTGCAATGCGCCCTTGGGGTTTGGAACAAAATGATCCAACGCCATGGAAACATTGCCCGCCGTGCCGATGACCACGCCCACGGTTCCGGGTTTGACCAGTCCGGCTCCGGTGGTTTGAATCACGGCGTCGCCGCCGCCGGCAAACAAAGGAAGCCCCTCCGGAAGCCCGGTTTCTTCCGCGGCCTGACGGGTTACGCGGCCTGCGAGATCGGTGGATTCCAAACACGGCGGGAAAATGCGCTTGTCCAATCCCGCCAGGGAGATCAGTGCGTCGGACCATACGCGCCTTTGAGTGTCAAAAAAGCCTGTTCCGGATGCGTCGGATACTTCGGTGGCGATTTCGCCGGAAAGCCGGAACCGAATGTAATCTTTGGGACATACAAACACGCGCATCTTCTGAAAATCTTCCGGCTCTTTGTCCCGGAACCAGAGAATCTTTCCGCCCGTGTATCCGGTAAGCATCTGATTGTTTGTGTAGGAAAGCAGACCCTCTGTGCCGCCGGCAAGAGCAGTGATGGAATCGCATTGTTGCTGTGTGCGCTGATCGCACCATAGAATGGCCGGCCGGATTACATGGCCTTGAGCGTCCAACGCAACCAGACCATGCATTTGACCGGAGAAGCTCAAAGCGGCAATGTCGGATTTCTGTATGCCGGCTTGGGAAAGAATGACGCGCAAACCTCGAACGCAGGCCTGCCACCAGTCCAGGGGATTTTGTTCTGCCCAGCCTGGCTTGGGTGTAAACAGGGGATATTCCTGCGTGGAGGACGCGATAACCGCGCCTTGTTCATCTGTCAAAATGCATTTCGCGCCGGATGTGCCGATGTCCAAACCAATCAGGTAGCGCATGGTACTTTAACCCTTCTTTCGCCTTTGTTGAATCTTGGATAAGAACTTGATTTTTTGAAAGTCCAGTTTGTTTTCTTCGCCATGAAACAGGCGCTGAATGTTTGCCCGGTGAGCGTACGCCGCCATGGCGCTGGCCATGAGAGAAAACAGCAAAAACAACGGAAAATTTTCCCGTCCATGGAGAAAAATGACCGTAAGAATGGGATAGGCAATCACGTTGACCAGGGAGGCCACGGACATGTAACCGGTAACGGCGACCACGACCACCTCAATGATTACCAAACACACGGCGAGCAGGGGGTTGATGGCGATGATCATGCCCAAAGAAGGCGCAATGCCTTTCCCGCCGCGAAATCCCAGGAAGAAGGGCCAGTTGTGTCCCGCAACTGCGCAAAATCCGCCCAGGAGCAACCCTGCGTCTCCGGCAATGAGCCAGCCCAGCCAGGATGCGATCAGCGCCTTGAGAGCATCGCCAATCAGCGTGAGGATGCTGGGCAGCCATCCAAGGGTGCGCAGCACGTTTGTGGTTCCTGCGTTTCCGCTGCCGTGCTCTCGAATGTCGATGTGGCCAAACAGCCGCGCCATCATGATGCCGCAGGAAACGTTTCCCAAAAGATAGCCAATCAGTGCCGTACAAATGAGCTTTAATACGAAGACCATGGTTCCACGCACCTCCGTTTGCGCAAAATTGGATTATTCTTTTTTCTCGCGCTCCCGCAGGATGAACCGCAGGGGCGTGCCGTCGAAACCGAATGCCTTTCGCAAATGGTTTTCCAAATAGCGTTCGTAGGAAAAATGCATCAGCGTCATGTCGTTTACGAAGAATACGAACGTGGGTGGCTGAACGCCCTGCTGGGTGGCATAATAAATGCGCAGTCGTCTGCCGGAAGTGGCGGGAGGCTGCAAGGCAGCTTGCGCGTCGGCCAAAATGTCGTTGAGCAAGCCGGTGGTGATGCGGCGCGTGGCCTGGGCGTGAACCTCGCGAACCATATCCAAAATTCGAGGCACGCGCTGTCCGGTTTTGGCGGAAATGAACACAACCGGCGCGTAATCCATGAATTTCAGCTGCTCACGAATCTCTTTTACGTGTTTTTCGTATGTGTCGTTGTCCTTTTCAATGGCGTCCCATTTGTTGACGCAAATAATGGCGGCCTTGCCCTGCTCGTCCACATATCCGGCGATTTTGCTGTCCTGTTCGCTCACGCCCTGGGTAGCGTCGATCATCAGAATCGCCACGTCGCATCGATCAATGGCCGCCAGTGAGCGCACCACGCTGAAGCGTTCCAGGGATTGCTGTTCAATGGCGCGCTTTCTGCGAATGCCGGCGGTGTCAATAATCACGAAATCTTCGTCATTGTCGGTGAAACGCGTGTCAATGGCGTCCCGGGTGGTGCCTGCAATGTCCGATACCATGACCCGTTCCTGGCCGAGAATTCGGTTTACCAAGGAGGATTTGCCAACGTTGGGCTTGCCGACCACCGCGATGTATACTGCGTCGCGTTCGGCGTCGGCTTCTTCCGGATCTGGCAGCAGAGCGCACATCGCGTCCAGCATGTCGCCAAAGTTGAGCATGTTTACGGAGGAAATGCCGATGGGATCTCCCAGACCCAGCTGATAGAAATCGAAGATGTTGTTCATCATCTTCACGCTGTCAATCTTGTTTACCACCAGCATCACGGGCTTGCCGCTTCTGCGCAAAAGATCCGCTACGGTCTCGTCGTCAGCGGTAAGTCCTTGCCGTCCGTCTACGAAAAACAAAATGACGTCGCAGGTTTCAATGGCGATTTCCGCCTGCCTTCGCATTTGCTTCAGCAGCGGATCGTTGCTTTGCGGATCGATTCCACCGGTGTCGATCAGGGTAAACTTCCATTTCTGCCATTCACAGTCCGCGTATACCCGGTCCCGGGTCACGCCGGGCGTGTCTTCAACGATGGCGATGCGTCTGCCTGCCATCTGGTTAAAAAAGGTGGATTTGCCTACGTTTGGCCGTCCTACGATGGCCACAAGCGGTCTAGCCATGATCTTCCTCGCTTTTCTGAATCTTTCGTCCACGTCCGAACGCATGCCGGCGTGGAAAATTGGTGTGACGGTCTGCCCGTTTGGTCATTGTTTTGCAGGTAGATTTTGCAAAATGGCGTCCAGCAATTCGTCTCCCCGTCTGCCCACGGGAATCAGCGGTTTGCCCAGCAGCGCTCTTGCCTGATCAAGACGCATGTCGTCCAAAAATCGATCGCCGTCGCTGCGCAGCATGCAGCCGGTGATGAGAATGGCGTCGCAATCCACACCTCGCATTTGCTCCACCAAATCTCCGCCGGTGATCAGCCCGGATACCGTTACGGTGCGCCCGAAGAACCGGTTCTCCAGGGGGTATACCTGAACGTCCGCGCCGGCGATGGGATGCGCGTCCAGCAGCTTTTGCAAAAACCCGGCCGGAGATTTGCCGCATGCAATCGCCAGTTTCCGCCCGGCGCCGGATCGCGCCTTCAAGGCATCGGGCAATTCCGCGTATGCCTGGGAAAATTCCGTCTCCAACAGCCGCAGCATGCCAACGCCGTCGTCAATTTGTCCGTATTCTTCATATTCCTCGTCGGAAGGGATTTCCCTGCCTGCCAGAAGATAAAACTCATCGGAAGGGAACACAAATCGCGTTCCCAATGCCGGCAGCAAGCGTGCCCGCCATGTTTCCGCCAGATCCAGAACCGCGCAGGCTTCTTCCCGGGTATAGGGCCGCAGCGGATACAATCCTTCCCGGTGTTCGGTCAATCCCACGGGCACCAGCGCCAGGGATTTTGCCGCCGGCGCCAGCTGCGCCAGATCCGCAATGGTTTTCTCCAACGCTTCGCCATCGTTGATGCCGGGGCATAACACTGCCTGGCAATGAAAATCGATGCGCCCCTTTTTCAACGCCTGCAATTGCCCCGTCAGCCGTGCGGCCCTGGGCGTGCCGAGAATCTTGCAACGAAGCGCCTCGTCTGTGGCATGCACGGAAATGTACAGCGGCGATGCGTGCCGGCGAACAATCCGCTGAATCTCCCGGTCGGAAACGTTGGTCAGCGTGACGTAACTGCCCATCATCAGGGACGTGCGCCAATCGTCGTCTTTCACGCGCATGCTGCTGCGTACGTGCGCCGGCAGCTGATCCACAAAGCAAAACAGGCATTTGTTGCAGCACAATCGCATGCCGGACATCATGGGAGAGGAGAACTCCAGTCCCAGCGGTGCGTACTCCTCTTTTCGAATGTGAAACACATGTTTTGCGCCGCTTCTGCGGATTTCCACGGCCAATGCGCGCTGTGCACAGAGATCCTGATAATCAATGAAGTCAAGAATGACGTTTCCATTGATGGAAACAAGTTCATCCCCGGCCAAAATGCCTGCTTTCTGGGCGCAGCCGGTGGAAGCGACAATGCGATGGGCCATGATTCCTCCCGCGCGAAGGCGCGCAAAGATAATTAGAAAGAAAATTCGGCGAAAAATGCACGTTCACCGAACTTCCTCCCAAGTATATTATGCCTTATTTTTGTACATCCGTCAAGAGCAAAATCGCCATTATTTAACATTCAGACCCTTGAATTTGGGAAAAATATTCCGTACAATGAATTGCTTTTCAGAATAGATGTAAAAAAGAACAAAGCAGGAGGGTTTTCATGACGCACCAATATGTTTACCTGTTCAGCGAAGGAAATGCCGAAATGCGCAATTTGCTCGGTGGCAAGGGCGCGAATCTAGCGGAGATGACCTCACTGGGTTTGCCCGTTCCTCAAGGCTTCACCATCACCACGGAAGCCTGTGTGTCCTATTACGATCACAACAAGACCATCAAGCCAGAGATCGTGGAGCAGATTGAAGAGGCACTGGCGAAGACGGAAGAAATCTGCGGGAAAAAATTTGGTGACATCAACAATCCTTTCCTCGTATCCGTACGTTCCGGCGCCAGGGTGTCCATGCCTGGCATGATGGATACGATTCTGAATCTGGGCCTAAATGACGTTTCCGTGCAAGGTCTGGCGCGTTTGACGCAAAACGAGCGGTTCGCGTATGATTCCTATCGCCGTTTTATCCAGATGTTCTCCGACGTTGTGATGGAAATCAAGAAGTCCAAGTTTGAAAAGGTTCTGGACGAAATCAAGGAACGCAAGGGCGTAAAATACGATACGGAACTGGACACGGACGACCTTAAGGAGATCGTGGAACGTTTCAAGGGCATTTACCTGGAAGAAAAAGGCGTGGCATTCCCGCAAAATCCCAAGGAGCAATTGTTCGATGCGATTCGCGCGGTGTTCCGTTCCTGGGATAATGAACGCGCAATCTATTATCGCCGCATGAACGGTATCCCGGGCGATTGGGGCACGGCCGTCAATGTGCAGAGCATGGTGTTTGGCAACATGGGCGAAACATCCGGCACCGGCGTGGCCTTTACGCGCAATCCCTCCACGGGCGAAAAGAAGCTGTACGGCGAATATTTGATCAATGCCCAGGGCGAAGACGTGGTGGCAGGCATTCGCACGCCGCAGCCCATCGAAAAACTCAAGGAAGATATGCCGGACGTCTATGAGCAGTTTGCCCGTACCGCGCAGATTCTGGAAGATCACTACTGCGATATGCAGGATATGGAATACACCATCGAACGCGGCAAGCTGTATATGCTGCAAACCCGAAACGGCAAGCGCACTGCTGCGGCGGCGTTGAAGATTGCGGTGGATCTGGTCAATGAAGGAATGATCTCCAAGCATGACGCCATCCTGAAGGTGGAACCGTCGCAGTTGGACGCGGTGCTCCATCCGCTGTTTGACGCCAAGGAGCTCAAAAAGGCCAAACCCATCGCTACGGGACTGCCCGCCTCTCCGGGAGCCGCTTGCGGCCAGGTGTATTTTACCGCGCAGGAAGCGACGATCGCAGCCAAAGCGGGTCAGAAGGTCATCCTGGCGCGCCTGGAAACCTCCCCGGAAGATATCGAAGGCATGAACCATGCGGAAGGCGTGCTCACCTGCCGTGGCGGCATGACCTCCCATGCGGCGGTCGTTGCGCGGGGCATGGGAACCTGCTGCGTAGCCGGTTGCTCGGAAATCTCCATTGACGAGGAAGCAAAAACGCTCACCGTGGGCGAAAAAGTGTTCCATGAAGGAGACTTCATTTCCTTGGACGGCTCCACCGGCAAGGTGTACGGCGGAGCGCTCAAGACGGTTGAAGCGGAAGTCACCGGAGATTTTGCCACGCTGATGGAGTGGGCGGATTCTGCCAGGAAGCTGCAGGTGCGCACCAATGCCGATACGCCCCATGACGCAGCGGTGGCGGTGAAGTTTGGAGCGGAGGGCATTGGCCTGACCCGCACCGAACACATGTTCTTCAAGGAAGACCGCATCGCGGCTGTGCGCGAAATGATTCTGGCGGATACGGAATTGCAGCGCCGCCGTGCGTTGGCGAAGCTGCTGCCCATGCAGAAGAGCGATTTCAAAGGCATTTACGAAGCCATGGGCGAACGGCCTGTGACCATTCGCTATTTGGATCCGCCGCTTCATGAGTTCCTGCCCCGCAAGGATCAGTTGGCGGAAATCGAAGCCATTGCCAAGGAATTGGGCACCACGCCCCAGGCCGTGATCGACAAAATCGACCAGCTGCATGAAGCAAACCCCATGATGGGACATCGCGGTTGCCGTCTGTCCGTCACTTATCCGGAAATTGCGGAGATGCAAACCTGTGCCGTAATGGAAGCGGCGATCGAAGTGACGGAAGAACAAGGCTACGTCATCCATCCGGAGATCATGATCCCGCTGGTAGGCGATGTGCGGGAATTGAAATATGTCCGCAGCGTTGTGGATGCCACGGCGCAGAAGGTCATGGCGGAAAAGGGCGTGGTTTTGGAATACAAGGTCGGAACCATGATCGAAATTCCCCGTGCGGCGGTTACGGCGGATGAAATTGCCAAGGTGGCGGAATTCTTCTCCTTTGGCACGAACGACTTGACCCAGATGACCTACGGCTTTTCCCGCGATGATGCGGCGAAGTTCTTGGATTCCTATTATGCCAAGAAGGTGTTTGAGGCGGATCCCTTCGAACGCTTGGACCAGGACGGCGTGGGCAAGATGGTAGCGATGGCGGCGGAATTGGGCCGCAAATCCCGTCCGGAGATCAAGCTGGGCATCTGCGGCGAACATGGCGGCGATCCCTCCTCCGTGGAATTCTGCCACAAGCTGGGGTTGACGTATGTGTCCTGCTCGCCTTATCGCGTGCCGATTGCGCGCCTGGCGGCAGCCCATGCGGCCATCAAGGAGCGCCGCGGCAAGCTGTAATGTGGAAATCAACGGTTGCCCAAAAGGCAGATACCCAGGTCATTTGCGTGGCCTGGGTATCTGCATATGAAGAATGCCCGGAATGATTCATTGCGCAAGGGAGGCGGCATGATGCGCTACACGGAGGAACAACTTCAAGCCATTGAACTGCGTGGCACAAACGTGCTGCTCAGCGCGGCGGCAGGTTCGGGAAAGACAACGGTATTGGTGGAACGCGTGCTTCGCCTGATTGTGGAAGACGGTGCGGATGTGGATCGCATGCTGATTGTGACGTTCACGCGGGCCGCTGCGGCGGACATGCGGGCGAAATTGATTCGCAGCCTGTCTCAAGGCGCTGCCCAAGGGGATAAGCGTCTGAATGCTCAATTGCGCGCGCTGGAACGGGCGAGCATCACCACGCTTCATGCCTTCTGTTCGGATTTTCTGCGTTCGAATTTTGAGGCGGCGGGCGTAGATCCTGCGTTTCGCGTGCTGGACGAGGCGGAAAGCAGACGCCTGTTTGCCGATGCCATGGACGACGCTATGGAGGAGGCTTACCAGGCGGGCGGGGAAGCGCTGCAAGCCTTGGATTATGGCAGAGGTCCGGAAGGGGTGCGCAAGGCGGCGGAAGCCCTGTGCGCGTTCTTGCGGGAACGCCCGGATCCGTTCCCATGGCTGGAACATGCCTGCACGGGGGATCAGGCTTTGACGTCTGCCTGGACGCAGGAAATGGTTTTGTCCGCAAGGCGCGGAATCCTGCGGGCAAAAATGTATGTGGAAATGGCGCTTCGCATGCCGGACTGTCCGGGAAAGTATGCCCAGGCGTTGACAAAAGATCTTTCGGCGCTGAACGCCATGATGGAAATGGATTCGTATGACGCGCTGTATCGCGCCGTGGAGGAATACGCTCCCGCCAGAGCCAGCGCCCGGAAGGATGAAGCGGACGAGGAAACGCTGAACGAAGTGAAGCGCCTGCGGGACGCCGCCAAGGGAGAGATGAAGAAGATTGCCCTGCTGGATTTTCCGCTGGATCAATCCTTGCGGGATGCCAAAGCCATGTGCGAAAACCTGAATACGCTGGGAAAGATCTGCCGTAGGGCAGAAGAACTGTTTGATGCGCGCAAGGCGGAGCGCGCGGGAATGACGTATTCGGATTTGGAACAGCGGACGTTGTTTGCGCTTCGCAATGAGGAAACTGCGCGGGCAGTGCGGGAAAAATACGATTATGTTTTCGTGGACGAATACCAGGACACGTCGGATGTGCAGGAAGCGCTGGTGTCCAAAGTCGCGCAAAACGGGAATCTGTTTATGGTGGGCGATGTAAAGCAGTCCATTTATCGCTTCCGTCAGGCGGAGCCGCGCTTATTCTTGGAAAAATATTATGCTTATGGCCGCGGAGACGGCGGCAAACGGCTGGCGCTGACGCAGAATTTTCGCTCGAAGGACACGGTGATCGATTTCGTCAATCTGGTTTTTGAACGCCTCATGACCGGCGGCGATGCAGAGATCGAATATGACGCTTTGGCCAGACTGAACGCAGGGTCGGCGGATGCGGCCGGCGGCGAACCGGTGGAGATCCATCTGGTGGATTCGGCGCAGAGGGCGCAGCCGCAGGAGAACGCGGAAGAGGAAGAACAGCGGGAAATGGAGACGGCGGAACGGGAGGGCGTGCTGATCGCGCAGCGCATACGGGAGATGATGGCGGAAGATCCCACCCTGCGGTATCGGGATTTTGTCATTCTGACGCGCAACGGACGCGCGGCTTTTACCCCAATGTTGCCCGTTTTGCTGGCGGCAGGGATTCCGGCTTACGCGGACGGTTCCGCGGGATATTATGATACCCTGGAAGTCATGCTGGCGTTGGAGATCTTGCGGTTGGTGGTCAATGAGCGCAGCGATCGTGAATTGATCGGCGTGCTTCGCTCGGGCATTTGCGGCCTCAGCGCGCAGGAATTGGCGGAAATCCGCGTTCGTTCGCCACGAACCGCGTATGTGGATGCTGCCAGACTGGTTGCCCTGGGGGATGATGCCTTGGGCCGGAAAGTGCGAACGCTGTTTGACCGTTTGGCGTCTCTGCGCCTTCGCATGGGCAGCATGGGCCTGGGAGATCTGGTGCGCGCGGCGGTGAGTGAAAGCGGATTGTACATGTATGTTGGCGCGCTGCCGGGTGGGAAACAGCGGCAGGCGAATTTGGATTTGCTGGTGGACAGCGCGGCGAATTATGACCGGGATATTTCTGGCTCGCTGGCGCGCTTTCTGCGGTATACGGAAATGCTGCGGGATCGCGGGGATGGCGATGCGGCGCATCTGCTGGGAGAAAACGACGATGTGGTGCGCTTGATGACGGTGCATAAGAGCAAGGGATTGGAATTCCGGGTGGTGTTTGGCGCGTTGACAAACAGAAAATTCCGCGCGCCGGATGCCTCCAGACCGTTGCTGGCGCATGGTGCGTTGGGCGTGGGAATGAGTTTGTACGATGCGAAACTGCGCACAAAACGGCGCACGTTGCCCTGGGCGGCCATTGCCCAGCGGGAAATCCGCGAAGGTTTCGCGGAAGAAATGCGCGTGCTGTACGTGCTGCTGACCCGGGCAAAGGATCGTTTGGTGCTCACGGGAACCGTGCGCGGAATGGACTCCGCCATGCGCCGTTGGAGTGCCCTGGGGCAGGCGTTTACGGCGGCAGGCAGTCATCTGGACATGGTCATGGGCGCTTTGCTGGATGCGGAAGCCCAGGGCGTCCAGCCATGCGTGCGTCGGGTTGCTCATGCGGCGGAAGAATTTGCCTTGCCGAAGATGGATCGGGGAAATGAGAGCGTGCTGCAGGCGTTTGATGAAGCGCTCGCCAATCCGCAGCGGTTTGCGGATGATAAGCTGTTGCGTCAAATGGCTTGGAAATATCCGGATGAAAACGCGGCGCGGCGGCCCATGAAGCTTACGGTATCCGGGCTCCTTCGGGAATTGGAGGGTCCGGAAACCATTGCGCCCATGGCGGAGCGTCCGAGGTTTTTGGCGGAAACACAGGGGATGACCGGCGCGGAGCGCGGCAGCGCATACCATCGCGCCATGCAGTTGCTGGATTTGAAGGCGCTGTGCGGCCTGTCGGGAGCGGAGCTGACCGAAGAGGTGCGCGCGCAGCTGAACGCCATGGAAGCGGCGGGATTGATGGATGCGGGACAGCGGGATGCGGTGCGCCCGTGGAACTTGGCGCGTTTTCTGGAAAGCGCGCTGGGACAGCGGCTTTTGCATGGCGCGAATGTGCGTCGGGAATGGCCGTTTAACGTGTTGATGCGTGCGGAAGACGTGCTGGATCTTCAGGAAACGCCCGTGCTGGATGGAACGCTGATCGTGCAGGGCGTGTTGGATTGCTGTTTCGTGGAAAACGGCGAATGGATTCTCTTGGATTATAAGACGGATCGAGCGGATGACCGTCAGCGGTTGATCGAGCAATATCGCCGCCAGTTGGACACATATGCGCTGGCGCTGGAACGCATTACGGGAATGCGGGTGCGGGAAAAATGGATGTGCCTGCTGGGTGTTGCGGACGCGGTGCGCATGGATGAACATCCGCCGGCCTTGTAAGAAAACCGGCGGATGTTTGCGGAAGTCCCCCTAATTCATAACCTGAAGAATCATGCATTTCAGATACTTGGTTTCACTGGCGGCGGGCAAAATGGGATGATCGTAGGCTTGCGTGCGATATTCCACCAGACGCACATGTTTTTTGGAATCTCTGGCGGCTTGGTTGATCACGTCCTGGAATTGTTCGGGAGAAACGTGCTGTGAACAGGAACAGGTTACCAGGAATCCGCCTGGCCGGGTCAGCTTCAGACCGCGCAGATTGATTTCCTTGTATCCGCGCAGAGCGCTTTCCAGTGCGGCGCGGGATTTGGTGAACGCAGGCGGATCCAAAATCACCAAATCGTATGTTTCGCCTTGCTCCGTCAGCTCGCGAAGCAGGTCGAAACAGTTGTGCGCCTCAAAGGAAGCGATGTCTTCCAGATGGTTGCGGCGCGCATTTTCCCGGGCGACCGCCAGCGCGTCCTCAGAAATATCCACGCCCAAAACGCTCCTGGCGCCGGAATGCGCGGCGTTCAAGGCAAAGGAACCGTTGTGGCAAAAACAGTCCAGCACCTTGGCGCCGGGACATAGCGGCGCGATGGCAGCGCGATTCTGCTTTTGATCCAGGAAAAATCCGGTTTTCTGGCCGTTTTTTACGTCAACGGAATAGACAATGCCATTTTCCGTCATGAGAACAGCGTCTGGCACCTCGCCCCAAAGCAGACCTTTGGTTTGTTCCAGTCCCTCATGACGGCGCACGGGCACGTCACTGCGTTCATATACGCCTTTGGCGCCGGTGATTTCCGCAAGCAGCCTCGCCAACATTTGTTTGCGCATGTCGATGCCAAGGCTCAGCGCTTGCATTACCAAAATATCGGCAAACTTGTCCACGATCAACCCCGGCAGGAAGTCGGATTCCGAATAGATCAGGCGGCAGCTCATGGGATCACACAACAGTTTTCGGTAATTCCATGCGTCCTGAATGCGGCGGCGGAAGAAATCTTCGTCGATTTCTTCGTCCAGGGTGGTCAAAATGCGAATGGTGATTTGAGAATTGGCGTTGAAAAAACCTTTGCCCAGGAACGTGTTTTTGCAGCTGTATACGTCGATAATGCCGCCGTTTTCGGCGCTGTCGTCTACGCGTTCAATCTCGGATGCATAGATCCAGGGATGGCCGCCCCGAACGCGGGTTTCCCGAGTTTTGCGAAGAAATGCTTTTGACATGATATTTCCTCCATTGCCGGATTGATGCGGCGGGTTTTTTGTGGTACACTAAAAGCCATTGCGGTTTCAACATTCACGATTGCGCGCAGGAAAGACGTCCGCTTTCGATGCGCGATGGTTGCCAGTCAAACAGGAGGGATGAAACTTGGACAGCGTCGGAAAACGCCTGAACAAATTCCTTGCGGACAGCGGCTATTGCTCCCGCCGGGAGGCGGACAGGCTCATTGAGGAAGGCCGCGTCACCGTGGACGGCAGAACAGGCGTCCTGGGAGATAAGATTCTGCCCGGCATGACGGTAAAGGTAAACGGGAAGGCGCTCACCGGACAAGGGGAAAAGGTATACCTTCTGCTGAACAAACCGGCCGGAATCGTATGTACGGCGGATTCCCGGGAACCCATGAACGTGGTGGACTATCTTGACTATCCCGTGCGCGTATATCCCGTGGGACGGTTGGACAAGGACAGCGAAGGCCTGCTGCTGATGACCAGCGACGGAGATATTGTGAACCGGCTGCTGCGGGCGGCTGGCGGGCATGAAAAAGAATACGAGGTCATGGTGGATCGTGCCGTTACGCCGGATTTTTTGGAAAAAATGGCGGCAGGCGTTCCCATTCTGGATACGGTCACCCTTCCCTGCAAGATTCGCCGCACGGGCGAAAAATCGTTCAACATTATCCTGGTCCAGGGCTTAAACCGGCAAATTCGCCGCATGTGCGAAGCCTTGGGGTATCGTGTAACGTATCTCCGCCGAATCCGGATTATGAACCTTCGCTTGGGGAAAATGCAGCCCGGCCAGTGGCGGGAGCTAACTTCCGGGGAATTGGAAACGCTGCTGCGCTCTTTGACCGGGGAACGTTAGGCAATTCCGGGAATTTTTGCGGATCAGTTGCGCTCGAAGGAAATAAACTCGGTTCCCCGGAAGGTGAGTTTGCCGGAATCGCCTTCCGCCAAATATCCGATTTGGTCGCCGTCGACCTCCAATTCCATTCTGTCGCCGCTTTCTACCTCGAAGGTGGCGTAATAAGACGTGTGTGCGGAGCTGTTTCCCGAACCGCCCCAGGTGTTCTGCCGCTTGCAGACAACGCATGCCGGAACGGTCAGCATGGGGGAACGCTTGTTTTTCACGCTGTGGAAGATGGCTCGAAGAAATACCATCAGGATCAATCCAAGAACAATCACGAAAAATACGGCGAAAAACGGGGGCATTCCCCCAAAGAAGCCGTCGCCAAAACCGAAATTGTCATAATACATTCGGGCATATCCTCCTATACATAATCCTTCCATTCGCCCGCAGGTTCCGGCGTGTGGTGCAGATGGCCTGTGCCGGACAATCCGGGGAAACCCTGCTGGCGCAAGGCCTCGTACAGCACAATTGCAACGGAATTGGACAGATTCAAGCTGCGCGCTTCCTCCCGCATGGGAATTCGAATGCATTTTTCATAATTCTTTGCCAGAAAATCTTCGTCCAGCCCCTTGGTTTCCTTGCCGAACACGAGAAAGTCCTCTGCGCCATAACGCGCTTGACAGTAATCCCTGGGCGCCTTTGTGGTGGCCAGATGCAAGCGCGCGTCCGGATATTCTGCCAAAAACGCCTCCAGACTGTCGTGTATTGTGTATTCCATCAGCCGCCAGTAATCCAAACCGGCACGCTTCAGATACTTGTCGGAAAGTTCGAACCCCAGCGGTCGAATCAAATGCAGTTTTGCGCCCGTGGCGGCGCAGGTACGGGCGATATTGCCGGTGTTCTGGGGAATTTCCGGCTCGACCAGGACGATGTGCATTATTGTTCCCCCAATACATATTTTTGAATGGTTCTGGCAACGCCGTCCTCTTCGCAACGCGGAGCGATCATGCGGGCGGCGTTTTTGAGCTCCTCCACGGCGTTTCCAACGGCAACGGGCCATCCGGCGGCCTGAAACATGTCCAGATCGTTGGTATAATCCCCGAATACCATGATTTCGGATTTCTGGATGCCCAATATTTCCGCCAGGCGCGATACGCCATGCCCCTTTCCCATCTTTTGCGTCATGATCTCCAGGTTGTGCGGGCAGGAGCTGGAAACCGATAGTCCCGCCGCAACCAGCCGATGCCGCATGCGTTCAAGCGCTTGCTGGTCGCGGTTCAGGGCCTCCAATTTCAGCGGCATTTTCAGCGCCCGCCGTTCATATTCCGCCATGCTCAGGTGCTCGCATCGATATTCCTCTCCTCCGATCGTGCCATGAACCCCCTCATGCCGCGGAAAAAAGCCGGTCCGGCTGGTAATATACAAAACATTTCGGTGGAAACTCATGAGCGTTTCGCTGTCTTCCCGCGTCATGGCGTGGATGCGTTCCGCTTCTGACGTGGGAATGGGGTTTTCGGCAATCACGCCGCCGTCCATCGTGGCAATTAGATTTCCGTTCACGGCCAAAAGATAATCCGATCCAGACAAACCTGCGTCCAACGCAGTAGCGTGGGCGTTGGGGTACCACCGTCCGCTGCAAATAACGAAGGGAATGTTTTTCAGACGGCATTGCGCTACGACATGGCGGGTGGCCGGGGAAACCGCGCCGCCGGGAGGAAGAATGGTGCCGTCAATGTCTGTTGCGATCAGTCGGATGTTCATTGCTTGTTGTCCTCCGTAAGAAATTTCGGAAACCATGCCGGCATTGGGGAACAAATGCGCGCATCGTGATAGGCCGACATGGCGCCGTTGGATGCAAAGCGAATTTCCGTACACCAAAGCCTTAATCCGCCGGGATGTTCCCGGTTGAACACGCGGTCGCCGTATTTGTCGTCCCCCAGCAGAGGATGTCCGAAATCTGCCATGTGCGCACGCAACTGATGGGTTCTGCCGGTGATGGGGAACAGGGCCAGCACTGCCATTGCTCCGTCGTCCCAAAGAACGCGATACCGGGTTTCAATGGGTTTGGCGCCGGGACCGCCGCGCTGGAGAATGCGAACCTTCGAACTTGCGGCGTCCTTGGCCAAATACGCCCGTAAATCGCCTTCCGTCTGCGAAAAACCGCCTTTCGCCAAAGCCACATATGTTTTGTCCACGCTTTTTTCCGCGAACGCTGCCAGGGCAGAACGATAAGTCGCCTCGTCGGCAGCGGCAATGACCAAACCGCCGGTGGCGGCGTCCAAGCGATTGCATAGCTGCGCGGAGGGATATTTTGAACGCAGGCGTGTCAACAAGGTATCTTGCCCAATGCCGTCCTGATCCGCATCCACAGGCAATCCCTGGGGCTTGATGGGCGCCAACAGGCGGCCGTCGTCGAAGGCAAATTCCAAAGAGGCATCAAATCGCGCGTCGGGGATATATAGCAAGATCTCATCGCCGCCCTGGATTGTTTGCCCGGCTTGATATTTTGCTCCGTTTACGCGTATATCCCGGTTGCGAATCGCTTCCCGCAAAAGCCGTTCGGGCAGCAGGGGATAGGCCCTGCGCAAATAGCGGGCCACATCCATGGAAGGAACGCCGTAGGGAACGCGATGTTGTTTCATAAAAAATTGTGCTTGGCGGCGGGGCCGCGGTCAGAAATCCGGAAAATGATTGCGAATTCATAGAACATGCAAATTATACGAACTTCTGGATTTGCCTGCAAGTCAAATATCGTTATTTCTGCAAGGAAAGGGTCTTCTCAAAAACGGTCAATGGTGTATAATATTGATTGACCGATGCGGTTCAGGGAGGAAGCGGCGATGAACGAGAAGTTCTTTTCTTTGCCGGAGGAGAAACAGAAAGCAATTTTGAACGCAGGATACCGGGTATTTTCCCGAAACTCATACAAAAAAAGCCCCATGAGCGAGATTGCCAGCGCGGCAGGGATCAGCAAATCTCTGTTGTTTTATTACTTTCACAACAAGAAGGAACTGTACCTGTTTCTGTGGGAAAACTGTCCGCGAATTACCAGGGAGTATTTGCAAAAATACAATTGCTGCGGGCAAACGGACTTTTTTGAAACGATGCTTTGCGGATTGCGGGCAAAGGTGTCCCTGATGAAACGATATCCGGATCTGGCGGCGTTTGCCGTCAAGGCGTATTATGAAACAGACCCTGCGGTGTGTCAGGAGATTCAGAAAAACGCGATCAAATCCCTTTCCTTCAAGGCAAACGAAAAGCTGCTGCGGCTGGATCCCGAACAATTTGTTCCCGGCTTGGATTTGAACATGATGTGGCAGGATATGTATTGGGCTTCGGAGGGGTACTTGTGGGAGAAGTTTCAGAAGGGAACCCTGGACGCAGATGAAGTGGAACGGGATTTTGTCCGCATGATCAATTTCTGGAAGCAAATCTATCTCAGAAAAGAGGAAGGCTGATGAACGTAATCGAAACAAGAATGCTGACAAAGTATTATGGAAAGAGCCGCGGCATAGAAAACGTAAGTTTTCATGTGCGGGAAGGGGAGATTTTTGGGTTCGTTGGCCCCAACGGCGCAGGCAAGTCCACCACCATCCGCACGCTGCTTTCGTTGGTGCGAAAAACCAGCGGAGAGGCGTCCATCGTTGGGTTGGATTGCGAAAAATGCAGCAAAGAAATCTTGAGACAGGTTGGCTATCTGCCCAGCGAAGTGTTTTATTACGAAAAAATGCGCGCGATAGACTTGCTGAAATACTCTGCGTCGTTCTATCCGGGCGATCACCTGGAACGCATACGGGAACTGGCGCAGCGGCTGGAACTGGATCTCAACAAGCGGATTGAGGACATGAGCCTGGGAAACAAAAAGAAGGTGGGCATTGTCCAGGGACTGCTGCATTGCCCGCGCCTGATCATCCTGGACGAGCCGACCAGCGGCCTGGATCCGTTGATGCAGCGCACGTTTTTCGAAATGATTCGAGAAGAAAACGAGCGCGGCGCGACCGTGTTGTTCTCGTCGCACATTCTGGGCGAAGTGCAGCGCATGTGCCATCGGGTGGCGATTATCAAAAACGGATCCATCGTGGCCGTGCAGAATATGCAGGAACTGCGGGAAAACGCCTGCAAAAAGGTGACGCTGACCGTGCGCGGCGGGTGCTTTGACGCGGCGGCATTGCCCGGAGCGGCGAACATTGCGCAAATCGGCAACGAGGTATCGTTCTTATATCGGGGCGATTGCAATGCGCTGATACAAATTCTGGCCGGATATTCTCTGGACAATGTGGAAATTTCGGAACCTTCGCTGGAGGAAATCTTTCTCCATTACTATGCATAAGGGGGAGCGCATGATATATCGTTTTGAAATAAAGCGCCAGTTGATGAACGCGCTGGTTTGGGCTTTTGTGATCCTTGCGGTGTTTTCGCTTCTGGTCTATGGGTTTTATCCGGTATTTTTGGATTGCCGCCCGATTCTGGAAGAGTATATCGCCTCGTTTCCTCCGGGAATTGCAAAGGCGTTTGGGTTTGATTTGGACGATTTGTTTGGGTTTGAAAGCTATTCTGGAATGGTGTATCTGTATGTTTCCGTATTGGGCGCGATCATGATTTCCAGTGCCGCCATTTCCGTGTTTGCGCGGGAAAAGAAGGAAAAATGCAGGGATTTTCTGATGACGAAACCCGTGCGCAGAGGTGTGGTCTTTGGGAAAAAACTGCTTTGCTGCCTTACATTGATCGGAATTGTGTCCGTGCCGTATATGGCGTTGTATCTCTATCGCGCTTGCGATTCCCGAGACGCCCATGCCGTTACTGCAACCATGTGGCTGAATGCCATGAGCTTGCCGCTGACGCAACTGCTGTTGATGAGCATTGGAATTTTTACGGCGGTTTTCTTGCGCAAGGTGCGTTCGGCTGCGGGCTTGGGCATGGGCATTGGCATGTTTGCGTTTTTGCTCTCTGCGGTTTTTTCCCTGACGGAAAAGGAGGGCTTGAAGTATGTGTCGCCGCTGTATTATTTCAGCCCCAATGCCGTTGCGAAATCCGGCGGGTATGACCCGGCTTGCGTTGCGCTGGCGGCGGTTTTGTTCCTGACGCTTCTGATAGCGTCCTTTGTCAAATACACCAGGGAGGATCTGGCGGCATAGGAGGAATCCAAATGAGCATTTTGAAACGGGAACTCCGTCAGGGGTTCAAACCATTTGTGCTGTGGGCTTCCGGATTCGCGTTTTTGGTTTTGGGCGGCATGGTGAAATTTTCCGGAATGGAAGCCATGGAAGGCGCCGGCATGGGGCAGATGCTTTCCCAATTTCCAAAGCCTGTGCTCGCCATGTTTGGCATGGCGGAGGCCAGGATCGAAACGCTGGGGGGCTTTTATGCGGTGCTGCAGTTTTACGCCATGATTCTTCTGGCGTGCTACGCCGTTCATCTGGGAACCGCCAGCGTTTTGCGGGAAAGCATGGACAAGACCTATGAATTTCTGTTTACCAAGCCGTGCGGCCGAATGCATATTCTGTCCATGAAATTGTTGGGAGGTCTGCTGTTCCTTGGGGCAATGTGTCTGCTCAACGGCTTGTTTTCCTGGATTGCGCCCGGCCTGTACGGCATCAGGAACACGATTCAAAGAGAAATCTTGCTGTTTTCGGCTGCGGTGTTTTGGGTCGGGCTGTTGTTCTTTTCCGTGGGCGCATGGATTTCCGTGGTCATGAAACGCGGAGAACGGGCCGTGCAGGTTGCATATGGAACTGTGCTGCTGTCCTATGGGTTGTCGGTGGCGTTTGACATGGACGAACGGTTGGAATGCCTGCGCCCCGTGACGTTGTTTCGGTATTTTCGGGCCGGAGAATTGTTGGAAGGCCATCTGCACGCCGGATATCTTATCTCGCTGCTGCTGTTTTCCGCTTTGTTCTTGGCGTTGGCGTATCTAGGCTTCCGCCGGAAGGATTTGAACGCCGCATGAAGCGGCGTTCTCAAAAAAATGCGTCAGAATACGGGAATGGCGACGCGCTGGCGAATTTCGTGCCGGATTTGCGCCATCTCCTGCGGACTGGGCGGAGCAAAAACCGTTTGCGCGCGTTTTCCGATGCGGATGGACTTGCTCGCGCCTGCCTTATGGTACGGCAGCAGAGAAATTCCCCGCATGTTCGGGTATTTTTGGGCCAGCGCGACGATTTTGTCCAGGTATGCCTCGGTAAGATTTGCGCCCGGCACGATGGGACAGCGCAGAACCACGGCTGCATCCATCCGGAGAATTGCGTCCAAGTTTTGCAAAATCAACGTGTCTTCCACGCCTGTGCAGGCGCTGTGCAGAGCAGGATCCGCTTTGCAGTCAAAGTAAAAGCAATCGCAAAACGGCGTCATTTCCAAAAAACATTCCGTTTGAGCATATCCGCTGGTTTCGAGAACCACGGATATGCCCGCTTCCTTTGCAGCTTTTGCAAGCGCCAGCGCAAAGGGAAATTGGGCCATCGGTTCGCCGCCGGTCAGGGTAACGCCGCCGCCGTTGGCATAAAAGAGTTTGTCCCGCAGGACGGTTTTCATGACATCTTCCACGGACATGGATTTGCCGATGCGTTCCAAGGCTCCGCTGGGACAGGCGTCGGCACATTGGCCGCACAGCGTACAGTTTTCCCGGTTGAAAAGATGAACGCCGCCGTGGATTTCGTGACATTTCCTGGGGCATGCGCGGACGCACGCCCCGCAACCAATACAATCGCCGTCGTGATAGGCCAGTTCTTGTGCAAAGCACTGGGATTCCGCATTATGGCACCAACGGCATCGCAAGGGACATCCCTTCAAAAACACACAGGTTCGAATGCCTTTCCCATCGTCCAGGGAATAGCGCTGAATGTTGAACACGTTTCCACAAATCAATTCATCCATCGTGCCGGAACAATTCCGAAATGTCTTGCCAATGTGCGAAGAAAGCACTCCCGCGCATCGCCGCGTTCACAAACGGAGTTGTTCAATATTCCCTCCTTTCAAGAATTTCCTCCTGCAACGCGTCGCTCAGGCGCACGTAATAATCGCTGTATCCGCCGATGCGAACGATCAAATCCCGATGATTTTCCGGGTGCTTGCGCGCGTCCAGCAGCGTTTCTCTGTCCA
>JAQXRL010000248.1 GCA_029218505.1 Eubacteriales bacterium
CGCCGGGCAAGCTGGAGCAGATCATCGCAAAGCGCATATACTCCCGCGCGCACATCTCGGCGCTCATGTTGCCGCCGCCGCCCCAGTTCTCGTTGCCGATTCCCCAATATTTCACGTGGAAGGGAGCCTCGTCGCCATTGGCGCCGCGTTGTTTTGCCAGCGTGGTGGAATTGGCGGGATAATTGCAATATTCCATCCAATTGCGGATGTCCAGCGGCGTAAGGCTGGTCATATTGGCGGCAATATAGGGCTCCGCGCCCACCATGCGGCAAAAATCCAGAAACTCGTGCGTACCCACGGCATTGGTTTCCGCCCGATGATCATGGGAATACCACCATCCTGCGCGAACAGGGCGCTGTTCACGCGGCCCGATGCCGTCTCGCCAGTCGTACGTTTCCGCAAAGCATCCGCCCGGCCAGCGAAGAACCGGCGGCGCAATTTTTCGGAAGCTGTCCACCAGCGCCTTCCGAAACCCGCGGATGTTTTCCACCTTGCTGTCCTCGCCCACCCAAAGTCCGTCGTAAATAACGCCGCCAATATGCTCGGCAAAATGTCCATAGATCGTCGGACGAATCGTCCCTCTTGATTTGGTAAAATTCAGCACCAATTCCGTCTGCTTGCTCATCCATCGGTCCTCCTAACCTTCATCACTTAATCGCGCCGGCCGTAATCCCTTTCACAATGTACTTTTGCGCCAAAAGATAGACAACAACGACCGGTATGATGCAGATCATCAAACTGCATCGTAAACGCCGGCATACGGTGTGATGTTGTACATTTCGGGCATATCCCCCGCCGCCATCCGTGCGGACAGATACTCTTCAATGCCGCTGACAACTTCAATGGTAAATTCGATCTCATCCTGACGCGCATTGAACTCTTCGACAGACTTTTGATACGCTTCTCCGCCACCCCAAGTGACCAATTTCACAGAAACCTTTTCGGCCATTGCCGTGGTGCAGAACAGCATGCACAACGACACAACCAGCGCAAGAACTTTTTTCATGCAAACAGCCTCCTTGCAAACCCTGAAATCTTGTTGAAAATGAACTGCCATAAGCGCTTATTACATGCATAGTATAACAAAGCAAATCGTTAAATCCTAGTCTTTTTTTGCAAATTCAAGGATGTTTTTCGCTTTCTTGCTTGATTTTCTCTCCAAAGCAGTTTATCCTGTGGAACGGGGAGGCGGCTGAAAATGAAAGACAGGCTGATTATTTATCAAACGGAAAACTCCACCACGCAAACCGATATTGACCGTCGGTATTATCTGAACTTCTGCTTTGAAAAGAATATCCACGCTCATCCTGAATTCATATATGTGACAAACGGAGAGGTTGAAATCGATATTGACGGGAGTCAGATGACCATTGGAGAGGATCAGTTTTGCATTGTTTTGCCGTGGCAAATCCATTCTTTTTATACGCCAAAGTATTCCCGCATCGTCGTGCTGGTGGTTTCTTCGTATTATGTAGACAATTTTGTGAAAAATCTGGCGGGCTGGCGCGGGAAGAACCAGGTTTTCCGTGCGGAGGCTCCCATTCGGGATATGTTTTTGAAATATCTATACGAAGGGCCTTTTCCGGATGAATATATCATCAGCGCCACGCTGCTGTCCCTTTGCCATTGCTTCCTGCAGCAATGCCCCTTGGATCAGGCTTTGGATGGAAAAAAAGTGCCCATCATGCTCAACGTCATGGATTACATTACCAAAAATCACGCCGCAAAGCTGTCTCTGCGAACCGTGAGCAACGTGGTCGGCTACAGCTATTCCCATATATCCCATCTGTTTTCTGATTTTGTGGGGATGAGTTTCCCGCAATTTCTGAACATGACCCGATTGGGACACGCCCGATATCAACTACTACACACGGGACATTCCGTCACAGACATCTGTTTTGAAAGCGGTTTTCCCAGCACGAGATGTTTCAATCGCGTTTTCCGAGACAATTTCGGCATGAGTCCCACCGAATATCGCTTTCATTATTCCATTCAAAAAGACGCGGAAAAAATCTCCATTGACGAAGGAATGGTCCAACTGGACAGCGGAATTCCCGTGATTTTGAAAAAATGACTGTTGGGGCTGAAAAGCCCCCCCGGCAAGGCCAGGGCGGACGTGCGGCTTTGCGCATGAACAATTCCACGTTTCCCGGTAAAAACCATATCTGTCAAAACACGATATGGGGCCGGACATGGCGGCTGAAATGTTCCAAGGCAAGCAGCGGAT
>JAQXRL010000249.1 GCA_029218505.1 Eubacteriales bacterium
ATGGCGAAAAACGGTCCGGAGTATGGTTCCGAGATGGACTGGAACAATTACGGCCATTACATCAACGAGAAGGGCGGCCTGTCGTCGAAGTACCCGGAAAGCATGCCGTCCGGTTGGGCGCACCTTTGCACGAATCTGTCGATTTATGCGCTTCCGGGATACAATCTGGAAGGATATGATCCTTACATCATTGAATACGCGGAAAAGTATCCGGACACCACGTATGGCGAATATTACAAAAACGGCCCCAAATACAATCCGTGGAACATGGAATTGAATGAAGTTTGCTCTCCGTATTATGTGGAAAAGGTTCCTGGCTTCTTCTATTCCGTAGAGGATATGACGCGCATCAACGAACTGACCGTTCCCCTGGACGACTATGTCGCCTCCATGGAAGCCAAGTTCATCACCGGCGAAGTTTCCATTGAAGGCGAATACGAGAACTTCCTGAAAACCCTGGAATCCTACGGCGTGCAGGAATTGATGGAGATCTACAACCGCTATTACGAGGCATACAAGGCAAATTAACGATGGATGGAAGCGGGCGGAGCACATCGGGCTTCGTCCGCTTTTGTATTTTGCAATTGGCGGGGCGAGCAATGCCTGCTTTTGCGCATGGCGTGGGACAGCGCAGACGCGCTTTCGTAGCCGCATTGTGCCGCCGCTTCCGCCACGGTCTTGCCGGACATCAGCAACGTAACCGCGCGATTCAGGCGGTATTGCCGCAGATATTGATACGGCGTCATGCCCGTAGCGCGGGAAAACACGCGGATAAAATGGTTTTTTTCCAGGTGTGCGATTTGTGCCAGCGCGTCGTCTCCAAGGGAATGACAGTCGTTTTCGTGAATATAGCGCAGCACATCCGCCATGCGCGGGTCGTTGGGCATGTTCAAACCGCTTTGGCGCAAAACCAGCCGCAGCAGGTTTTCAAAATATGCGTATACCAGCGGAGCGTCCTCCTTCTGTCCCGGCACGCAGCGCAACAGGCATGCCACGGTATGATCGATCATGGAATCCGGTTGAATGGGGATTTCCACCAGGCTTTCTCCCAGCAGCGGCGGCGCCAACATAAAATCGAAATACAAGTGGTTCACCCGATCGTTTTCGTCCTGGCGCACGCGAAAGGGCAAACGATGGGGAAACAAATATACAAAACCGGGCTGCAGACGTTTTTCCCCTTGTTCATGCAGAAAATATGCGCTGCCGCCCAGGACAACATACAGCCGGTTGGTGTATGGCAGGCTGTGCACGAGCCAACCGGGCGGCGCATAGCCCTGACCATATGTGTGAAACCAGACATCCATGCAATCGTTCTCCCTTCCAGGAAAAAGTCGATTTTGAACATGTGAAAGCCGTTTTTCAGCGTTGCCTTTTGCGCAATATTCGAATATCATTTTAGCATACAAGCGCATAGAGCGCAAGATGGAGGAGGACGATGATGAACAAATATGAGTGGTTCAAGCAAGCGAAGTTTGGCCTGATGGTGCATTGGGGATTGTATTGCCTGCCGGCGGGCGAATGGAAGGGACAGCGCATGGAGAACATTGGCGAATGGCTTCAGGCGAAATATCGCATTCCCAACGCGGAATATCACGCGTTGGCCAAGGCGTTTAATCCCATTTTGTTCAATGCCGACGAATGGGTGGATTTGGCCGTGGACGCAGGAATGCAATACATGGTGGTCACGGCCAAGCATCACGAGGGCTTTGCCATGTATCATTCCCATGTGGACAAATTCAACATCGTGGATGCCACGCCCTTTGGCAGGGATGTGATCGGAGAACTGGCAGACGCCTGCGCCCGCAAAGGAATGAAATTGGGGTTGTATTATTCCCAGGAACTGGACTGGAGCGAACCGGATGGCGGCGGATACACGCGCCCGCGCAACAATTTTTATGAAGGAAGCGGCGTAGCATGGACCAACGACTGGGATTTTCCGGACAATGCCCACAAGGATTTTACCAAATGCTTTGAACGCAAAATCAAACCCCAGGTGCGGGAAATTTTGACCCAATACGGCGAGCTGTGTTTGATTTGGTTTGACACGCCAGGGGTGATTTCGCCCGAACAAAGCCGGGAATTGGCGGACATGGTGCATGCGCTGCAGCCCAATTGCCTGGTGAATTCCCGCATCGGCAACGGCATGGGCGATTACCGGTCCATGGGCGACAACCAAATTCCGGACGAAACCATGCCGGAGGGCTTGTTTGAATCGCCGGCCACCCTGAACGATACCTGGGGTTACAAGACATTTGACAACAACTGGAAGGATGCGGAAACGGTGCTTGCGCTGAAAAAGCACTTGAATGACCGCGGACTCAATTATCTTTTGAACGTGGGGCCGGATTACCTTGGCAGAATTCCGGCGCCGGCGGTGGAAATTTTGCGCCGGGCAGGAAGGGAAATGCAACAATCCTGATGCGGTTCCAAAGCGGGGATGATCGCCGGAAAGACAAGATGGGGGAATGGAAAATTCCATGATCTTCGGGCGATTTTCCGGCGGACGGGATTGCTTTTCGCCGCTTGCGGCGAAAAAAGAGCGCGGCATGTGCGCTGCGCTTCTTTTCAGACGGATCTCCGCAAGGACTTTCGACGGGATGCGCGCACTCTTTGCGCGCATTTTTTCGTATGACGGTGAATTTGGGTTGCAAAATATGGCGAAGCGTGATAAAATCTACATGGGTTTCCCGGAGAGACCCAAAGGAAAATGTGGAGGTTGATTTTCATGAAAAGGACGATTCTTGCCATCTTGCTTTGTCTCGCCATGGTAATGATGCCCCTGTGCGCAGGCGCGGAGGATGCAAAGACCATTTACATCCTGACTCCCACGGAGGATCATGGCTGGACCGGATCCGTTGCGACGTTTGCCAAGGCGTCTGCGGAAGAAATCAATGCGGCCGGCGTTTACAAGGCGGAAGTGATCACCGCGGGCGATGCGGCCGAACAGATTACGCAGATTGAAGACATCGTGGCCAATCATGCCGGAGACGCGGCAGGCGTGGTCATTCTGCCCCAGGACGATACCGTGGAATTTGCGATTCAGCAGCTGGTGGATGCGAAGATTCCCTATGTGGCCTTTGACCGCATCATTGCGGGCGTAAAGGATTCCGCCGTAGCCAACGTCAGCGGCGATAACCAGGGCGTGGGCGCTGCGGTGGCGGCGTATTTTGTATCCCTGGGCCTTCAGCCTGGTGATGCGGTGATCGTCTTTGAAGGCGACACTTCCTCTGTTACCACGTTGCGCAACGAAGGTTTCGCGGGCTACCTCACCGGCGAAATGGAGTTTGACGGCCAGAAGATCGCAGACGAAGTCAAGTGGACGGAAGAGGATCTGGCCGCTTTGACCTATAGCGGCGCGATGAACTGGAGCCGGTCCACGGCGAAGGAATATTTTGAATCTCTGATGAGCGACAGCAACAACGCGTCCATTCGGTGGTTCTATTCCCAGGACGACGAATTCGCGCTGGGCATTTTGGAAGCGTTGACGGGTTCTGCCATTGACGATGCGACCAAACAGGCAATTTTGGACAACCAGATTGTCATTTCTGCCGCCGGCGGCAGCGAGAATCTCTACAAGGTCATTCGCGGCGAAGAAAGCGCGGATTTGGCGGCTGCCTTTGGCGGACTGGCTGTGGCGACCTACAGCCCTGCCATGATTCAGGATGCCGTTGCCTTGATGGTGAGTTTCCTGAACGGCGAAGAAGTAGCCCAAGATTATATTGTGCCTGTGGAAATCGTGACGGCGGAGAACGTAACTTCCTACGTTGGATTTAACTGATCGTTTGCAGACGCCAGTTATGCGAGCGCGTTGCTGCTTTCCGTCGGGCATGATCCAATCTGCGCCCGACGGAGGCGCTCCGCCGCATTTACGATCGTTTTTCTCCGTTGGCTGCCGCTGCGGACAGTTCGGGCTTCCCGGAAAGGTTTCATGCGAAGCTCGTTTGTTTGCGCGGCAGTTTTCATAAGCGCCGGCGGTGTTGCATGGGCGCAAAACGACAATTTTTGCATGCCGGAGATGGAAGATGAATATTCTGGAAATGCGGGGCATTTGCAAAGCCTTTCATGGAATTGAGGTTCTCAAGGGCGTGGATCTCACCATTGAAGAAGGGGAGATCCATACCATTTTGGGAGAAAACGGCGCGGGAAAATCTACGCTGATGAACATACTCACCGGCGTTCTTCCCATGGACAAGGGCAGCATCGTGTTCCAGGGAAAGCGCATTGAACATCCCACCGTGCCGCTAACGGAAAAATTGGGCATTGCCTTTGTGCATCAGGAATTGAACCTGTTCCCAACGATGAAGGTATATGAAAATCTGTTTTTGTGCAGGGAATATACCAACCGATGGGGAACGCTGAAGAAGAAGCAAATGAAGGAACGCGCCCGCGCGCTTTTTGCGGAAATGGGCGTGCAAATGGATCCGGATGCGCTGGTGTCGGATTTGAAAATGGGCCAAAAGCAGCTTTTGGAAATTGCAAAAGCGTTGCTTTTTCATGCGAAACTGTTGATTTTGGACGAACCCACGACAGCGTTGAACAACGAAGAAATTGACCGGTTGTTTTCCATCCTGCGCCGTTTGCGCGGAACGGGAACATCGTTTATCTTTATTTCCCATAAAATGCCGGAGATTTTTGCCATATCGGATCGTTACACCGTGTTGCGCAACGGTGAATTCATCGCGCAGGGAAAGATTGCCCAAACGGATGGCGAGACGCTGGCGCGCATGATGGTGGGCAATTCCTATGTATCCGGAGAAATTTACCGGCATCGTCCTTTGGGGGAACCTGTGTTGGAGTTGCGCGGTCTGACGGGACATGGCTTTCGCAATGTGAATTTGCAAGTGCGCAAAGGAGAGGTGCTGGCCTTGACGGGACTGCAAGGTTCCGGCAGCAGCGAGGTATTGCAGGCGATCTTTGGCGCGGCGCCCGTTGAGGAAGGCGAGATCCTGGCTGGGGGGCGAAGGGTAACGGGCCAGTCGATTCACAGCGCCATGAAGGCCGGGATTTCCATGCTGCCATCCAACCGCAAGGAGAATTCCGCGATTCCGGATATGAGCATTTTGGAAAACATGTTCGTGTCGGAGCACACGCTTTCCGGCATGCGCCAGCACATCTCCAGAAAAGGCGAGCGGGCCGGATATGAGGAGATGCGGCGCCTTTTGAACATCAAAGCATCTGCCAGCGACGCCGGCATTACGTCCTTGTCCGGCGGAAACCAACAGAAGGTGTTTCTGGCGCGCTGGCTTTGCACCCATGGAGAAATCCTGTTGCTGGACAATCCCACCCAGGGCATCGACGTTGGCTCCAAGGCGGAAATCTATCAATTGATCTTGAAGCTGGCGGAAGCGGGGAAGACCATTCTCATCAATACGCTGGAGATTGGCGAAATTCAGAAGGTGGCGGATCGATGCGCAGTGTTTTACGACGGAACGTTGCTGAAGATCCTTTCTCACGACCAGATTGACGAGCACACGGTCATGATGTATTCAACCAATGCGGTTCAGGCGATGGAGGAATGAGACGATGAACGAAAAAAAGAGCGTTTCGCCCCTGAAGGCGGTTTCGAAAATCTGGTCCGGCTACAGTTTCGTTTTCATCTTTGCGGCAATCTTTTTGGGATATATTCTGGTAAACCCCAACCTTACATGGGTTGGCGTGATGAACATCCTGCGGCATTCCGCCGTGGTGGGCATTATTGCCCTGGGCATGGGGCTGGTAATCATTACCGGGCAGATTGATCTGTCCGTAGGCTCTATGCTGGCGTTTGTGGGTGGGTTTACCGTGGTCGTGTTTAACGTAACCGACAGCATTGTGCTGGCGTTTGTGGCGGCGGTGCTGTTTGGCGCGTTGTGCGGGTGGTTCAACGGCGTGCTGGTCGGCAAGGCCAAGATGCCGGCCTTCATTGTGACGCTGGCGACCATGCTGATTTTTCGTTCCCTGACGCGATTTGTATGCCATGAAATCCCCGTTACGCTGTCCGGCGGCAGCAACAGCCTGTTTAAGCTGTTGAACACAAACAGCATGTACAAGCCCTTCTATAGCTTTGGCAACAGCAAACTTTTGACCATTCCCGTGACGGGCCTGTTTCTGATTGCGCTTACGGCGCTGGTGGTATACATGACGACGTCCACAAAATTCGGCAAACAGCTTTACGCCGTGGGCAGCAACGAGCGCGCCGCCAGACTGTCCGGCATCAACACGGACGGTTGCCGCATTGCGGTGTTTGTCATCACAGGGATTCTCACCGGCATCAGCGCGTTTTTGTGGATCAGCATGAATGCTTCCGTCGATCCGGCGACGACCGGCGGCAGCTATGAAATGTACGCCATCGCGGCGGTGGTGCTGGGCGGCATCAGCATGGCGGGCGGACGTGGAAAATGCGTGGGGATCCTGTTTGGCGTCATGTCATATACGGTCATTGACAAGATCATCGTGGCGTTGAAGATGAATACCCTGCTCAACGATACGGTAAAGGGCATCATTCTGATTGTGGCCATCATCATCCAAACCATGGGCCCCGTGATCAAAGAGCATTTCGCCGCCAGAAGAGCGCGCCGTCGCGAAAAATAGATTTGCTGGCATGGCTCGCTTGCAAGACCATGGCGTCGGCCAATGTGGGGAACGGGCTTGCTGCCTGTGATTTCCGGCAGATTTGCGGCGGCACAAATGGTTGACGGAACAAATGGGGCTGGTCCCATGACCAGTCATCAGATTGTGGAAAAACGCAGGGAGAGCACGAGTACTCGAATTTCAATCGTGGCTGTGGCGGGGGCGCTTGCTTCCCTGTCCATCAGCTTGTCAAAAGGACTTTTGGGACAAGTTCGGGGCTGGTCATATGACCAGCCCCGAAAATTTGATGGAAGCCGAATCGGCGTTATAAATCCCCTGGTTGAACCGGAGGTGGAGAAGAAACCGCTTTCGCAAAAAGCATGGAGCCACATGGACAATGTGGCTCCACCGGGAATAACGAGCGATCGTAGTGTCACCAGCGCGAACAGAAACAGG
>JAQXRL010000250.1 GCA_029218505.1 Eubacteriales bacterium
AAACGTGCGGGTAATCTGGCGGGCGCGATCCGGCCGGAAATTGAAGAACACCACGGAATCGTTGGCGCGAATCATGCCGCTTTCGTCCAAAATGGTGGGCAGCACAAATTCGTCGTTGACGACCTTGGCATAAGAATCCTCAATGGCCTTTACGGGGTCGCTGGCATGTTCGCCTTCGCCGTATACCATGGCGGCGTAGGCTTTTTCCACGCGATCCCAGGCGAAGTCCCGATCCATGGCATAAAAACGACCCATCACCGTGGCGATGCTGCCGACGCCAATTTCCTGCATTTTTTCCACCAGATCGTGCACGAATTCCGCCGCGGAGGTGGGGGGCTCATCGCGCCCGTCCAGCAAGGCATGCACGTACACTTTTTTCAGACCATTTTGTTTGGCCATTTTGAGAAGGCCATAGAGATGGTCCGTATGGGAATGCACGCCGCCCGGAGAAACCAGCCCGATCAAATGCAAGGCGGAATCGTTCTTTTTGGCGTTCTCCATGGCGCCCAGCAAGGCTTTGTTTTGGAAAAAAACGCCATCCTGGATGTCCTTGGTGATTTTTACCAGCATCTGGTATACCACGCGGCCTGCGCCAATATTGGTATGGCCCACTTCGGAATTGCCCATCTGCCCGTCCGGCAAACCTACGTCCAGGCCGGAAGCGCCGATGGCCGTGGTGGAATATTGGGCCTTCAGGGCGTCGATATTGGGGGTTCCCGCCGCAACGATGGCGTTGCTGGCGGGATCGTTTTTGCCGATGCCGAATCCATCCAGAATCAGAAGCGCGGTAACGGCCATTAGAAATTCACCACCTGCGCGAATTTCTCAGCGGTCAGGGAAGCGCCGCCAATTAATCCGCCGTCGATTTCCGGCTGAGACATGAGGCCTTTTACATTGCCGCCGTTCATGCTTCCGCCATACTGGATGCGGATTTTGGCCGCAGCTTCTTCGCCAAACTGTTCCGCAATCGCCTTGCGAATGACGCCGATGGTTTCATTGGCCTGTTCGTCGGTGGCGGTAAGGCCGGTGCCGATGGCCCACACGGGCTCATAGGCGATGACAACGTTGTCCAAATCTTCCGCAGTGAGATTGGTCAAGGCCATTTTGGTCTGATAGGAAACGATGGCGTTTGTGTAGCCGCCTTCGCGTTCGTCCTTCAATTCGCCTACGCACACGATGGCCTTCAGGCCGGCTTTCACGGCCGCAACCGTGCGCAGATTTACGGTCTTGTCGGTTTCGCCGAAATACTGACGGCGCTCGGAATGGCCAATAATGACATATTCACATCCGGCAGCCTTGAGCATATCGGCGGAGAGTTCGCCGGTGTATGCGCCTTTTTCGGCGAAATGCACGTTCTGAGCGCCCAGTTTGATGTTGGTGCCTTCGATGACGGGCTTTACGGCGGCGAAATCTACCGCAGGCGTGCAGATGACCACGTCGCACTTGGCGTCCTTTACCAGGGGAATCAAGTCCTTGGCCAGTTGGGCGGCCTCGTCAGGGGTCTTGTTCATTTTCCAGTTTCCGGCAATAATCGGTTTCCGCATGGGCTCGTCCTCCTAAAGTTGTTTGTCTGTTTGGTGAAAATTTGGGGTCATTTCGCAATCGTGCGCCAAATGGGCTTTGTCCGGGGCAAAGCCGCGCCGGGCATGGCGTCTTTTCCGCGAAGGGCAGTTTGACGGACGCCAACCGAAGGGCCGCGGCTTGGATTCCGCCGCATCTGCCCATATTTTGATGGGACGGGCGTTTGCCCGCCCCATGCATGGAACCTTTGGGGAATTATTTGTCGTTCAGCGCCGCTACGCCGGGCAGTTCTTTGCCTTCCAGGAATTCCAGGGAAGCGCCGCCGCCGGTGGAAATATGGCTCATCTTGGGCGCCAGACCCATCTGGGTTACGGCCGCAGCGCTGTCGCCGCCGCCAATGATGGTAATGGCGTCGCTTTCCGCCATGGCGGTGGCAATGGCCAGCGTGCCCTTGGCGAAGTTGGGCATTTCGAATACGCCCATGGGGCCGTTCCAGACAATGGTCTTGGCTTCTTTCACGGCCTTGGTGAACAATTCGATGGTCTTGGGGCCGATGTCCAGGCCCTGCCAGTCGGCGGGAATCTTGCCAGCTTCCGCCACCATGGTTTCGGTGTCGTTGTCAAATTCCTTGCCGCACAGGGTATCCACGGGCAGAAGCAGCTGAACGCCCTTGTCCTTGGCCTTTTGCATCAGTTCCTTGGCCAGATCGATGCGTTCCTCGTCCAGCAGAGAGGTGCCGATTTCGCCGCCCATGGCCTTCATGAAAGTATACGCCATGCCGCCGCCGATGATCAGGGTATCCACCTTCTCCAGGAGGTTGGTGATGACGCCGATCTTATCCTTGACCTTTGCGCCGCCCAAAATGGCCAGGAAGGGACGCGCGGGATTTTCCACGGCGTTGCCCAGGAAGGTCAGTTCCTTGCCGATGAGGAAGCCTGCGACTGCGGGCAGATACGCCGCGACGCCGGCCGTGGAGGCATGGGCGCGATGCACGGTGCCAAAGGCGTCGGACACGTAGATGTCTGCCATGGAAGCCAGTTCCTTGGCGAATTCGGGATCGTTTTTCTCCTCTTCCGCGTGGAAGCGAACGTTCTCCAGAAGAATTGCCTGACCGGGCTTCACTTCGCCGGCCAATTTCTTGGCGTCGGGGCCGATGACGTCTTTTGCCAACTTCACTTCGAAGCCCAGCTTTTCGGACAGACGCTTTGCCACGGGCGCCAGGGAATACTTCATGTTGAAAGTTCCCTTGGGCCGGCCCAGATGGGAACAGAGGATTACGGCGGCATTGTGCTTCAGGAGATATTCAATCGTCGGAAGCGCGGCGTTGATGCGCGTTTCGTCGGTGATGTTCATGTCAGCGTCCAGCGGCACGTTGAAGTCGCAGCGTACAAGGACTTTTTTGCCGGAAACCTGGATATCCTCAATGGTCTTTTTGTTCAGGTTCATCGATTTTTCCTCCTTCGATTCTATATGTATTTATTTTACCACAATTCCCGTTAGAATAAAAGCAAAGTTTTGGATACTCTTTCGCATATTTCTTCACGAAAGGACGAAAATCCTGCCGGAACATGGAAATGTAAAGAAGATAATGTTCGGAAATTAACGCTGCCATGCTATCATGATGACGGATCCGCTGGTGCGGAAATGCAGGGGAGGTGTTTGCATGCCGGATGCAATGCTGCGCGTGGTGGACGCGGTCTATCATTATGGCGACGACGAGGGGAAAAATGCCGTGGATCATGTGAATCTTACGGTGGCGCCCGGAGAATTTGTCGCGGTGCTTGGCAGAAACGGCAGCGGAAAATCCACCCTGGCAAAGATGATCAACGCTTTGGAAAAACCGTCTTCCGGGGAAATCTGGGTCAATGGCATTGCCGCCCATGACGAAAGCAATCGTTACGAGGTGCGCAGGCTATGCGGCATGGTGTTCCAGAATCCGGACAACCAGATTGTGGCCACCATCGTGGAAGAGGACTGTGCCTTTGGGCTGGAAAACCTGGGCGTTGCTCCGGAAGAGATCCGGCGGCGGGTGAGACAGGCGCTTGCGCAGGTGGGCATGGAAGCCTATCACGACAAGGCGCCGCATATGCTTTCCGGCGGACAAAAGCAGCGCGTTGCCATTGCGGGCGTGCTGGCCATGCGGCCAAAGATGATTGTTTTTGATGAATCCACCGCCATGCTGGATCCTGTTGGAAGGCGGGACGTAATGCGCGTGGCGCGCCGGCTGAACCGCGAGGAAGGCGTAACGGTTTTGTGGATTACCCACTTTATGGACGAAGCGGCGCAGGCAGACCGGCTGGTGGTCATGGACAAGGGGAAGATTGCCTGTACGGGCGCGCCCAGAGAGGTGTTTGCCGACGTGGAACAGGTGCGCGCGCTGGGGCTGGAGGTTCCGGAAATGACATACCTGGCCAGCGAATTGCGCCGGGAAGGCGTCGACGTGCCGGAAAATGTCCTGACGGTAGAGGAACTGACCGAGGCGGTGTGCCGGAAGTATGCGCCGCCCGTGCGCGTGGATGTGCGCCGCGACGACGCGCCGCAGACCGCTGCGTCTGCCATTGCCGAAGAAACGGCTTGTTCAAGGCGGGCGCAGATTGAAGTAAAGGGCTTGTCCTATACCTACATGCCGGGCACGCCGTTTGAAAAACTTGCGCTGAACGACGTGCGCCTGCGCATAGACGAGGGAGAGTTTGTGGGAATTATCGGGCATACCGGCAGCGGAAAATCCACGTTGATCACCCACTTTAACGCGTTGATACGCCCTGCGCCGGGGACGGTGTTGGTCGGCGGCAAGGATCTCGGCGACAAAAGCGTTTCTTTGACGGAGATCCGGCGCACGGTGGGTCTGGTGTTTCAGTATCCCGAATATCAGCTGTTCGAAGAAACCGTGGCAAAGGACGTGGCCTTTGGGCCGCGCAATCTGCATTTGCCGGAAGAGGAGATACAGGCCCGGGTGAACGAGGCCATCGCCATGGTGGGATTGCCGGAGGACGTGAAAGAAGCGTCTCCTTTTGATCTGTCCGGAGGGCAAAAGCGCCGGGTTGCCATTGCGGGCGTGCTGGCCATGCGGCCGTCCATTCTGGTTCTGGACGAACCTGCGGCGGGACTGGACCCCGCCGGACGCAGGGAAATGCTGGAACTGATTCAAAGCATTCATCTGGCAGGAGAGACCGTCGTGATGGTATCCCATTCCATGGAGGACGTGGGCAGGCTGTGCGACCGGCTGATGGTGCTGTCTGATGGCGAAATTGTGTTGTCGGGTTCGCCGGCGGAAGTGTTTTCTCATGGGGACGAGCTTTCGAAAATCGGCCTGGATGTTCCCCAATGTGCGCGGCTTGCGGACGAGCTGCGGGAAAAAGGGTTTGACATGCCGCATGGAGTATTTGGCACACAAGATGTGAAGCGCGCCATTGTGGAGGCGCTGAAGGGAGCGCGTTAAATGCTGAAGAACATTACGCTGGGCCAGTTCTTCCCCGGCGATTCCTTCATTCATCGCCTGGATCCCAGAACGAAAATTTTGGCCACCATGGCCTTAATCGTGGCGGTGTTTTGCTGCAGGGGATTTGTGGGATTTGGGGTCATTGCGGCGTTTGTGGTGTTGTCTGCGTATTCTACCGGGATCAATCTGAAGTTCCTGGTGAAGGGCATCAAGCCCATCCTGTTTATCGTGGCGTTCACCTTCGTTTTGAACATTTTCGTTCAAAAGAGCGGGGAAAGCCTGGTTTCCTTTTGGATCATCAACATCACCACCGGTGGTTTGAGAACGGCAACCTATATGGCGGTGCGGTTGATTATGCTGGTGGTGTCTTCGCAACTGATGACCCTTACCACCTCGCCCATTGCCCTGACGGACGGGCTGGAAAGCCTGATGAAACCCCTGACAAGGCTGCATTTTCCGTCTCATGAAATCGCCATGATGATGTCCATTGCCCTGCGCTTTATACCAACCCTGCTGGAAGAGGCGGACAAGATCATGAAGGCACAGATGGCCCGGGGCGCAGATTTTGAGAGCGGAAAGCTGCTGCAACGGGCAAAGGCCATGGTGCCGCTGCTGGTGCCGCTGTTCGTCAGCGCGTTTCGCCGGGCGGACGATCTGGCCATGGCCATGGAAGCCAGGTGTTATCGCGGCGGCGAAGGCAGAACGCGCATGCGGCAATTGCGATATGGCAAGGGCGACGCAATGGCGGCGCTGGCAGTGGCGGCGCTCATTGGCGTGATCGTTTTGCTGAACGTGCTGAAAGTGGTTTGAACATGACAAGAATTCATTTGATCGTGGAATATGACGGAACCGCCTATGCGGGATGGCAGCGTCAGGCAAATGCCATGACGGTGCAGGAACGATTGGAGCAGGCGGTGATGCGGCTGACGGGGGAGAACGTGTGCGTGCATGGCGCCAGCAGAACCGACGCCGGCGTGCACGCATTGGGGCAATCCGCCCATTTTGACACGGAAAGCCGCGTTCCGCCGGAGAAGTTTTCCTATGCGTTAAATACCATGCTGCCCGGGGATATTCGCGTGCAAAAATCCGAAGCGGCGGATGAAAACTTTCACGCGCGGTTTTCTGCGGTGGGAAAGCGTTACCGTTATTGGATTCTTTCCCGTCCGCATGGGGGCGCGCTCACCCGGAACACCCATGCCCATGTCATATATCCGTTAAACGACGCGCTGATGAACGCGGAATGCGCTTTTTTGACCGGCACGCATGATTTTTCCGCCTTTGCCGCCAGCGGAAGCGTGGTAAAGGACTGCGTGCGCACCATTTATGCCGCCGGCGTGACGAGAAATGGAGACGAACTGCGCCTGGACATTGTGGGAAACGGCTTTCTGTACAACATGGTGCGCATCATTGCCGGAACATTGATTTCCGTCGGCAGCGGAAAGCTGGCGCCGGGGGCGATTTCCCGGGCGATTGTCAGCGGGAGCCGGTTGGATTTGGGCGTAACCGCGCCTGCCCATGGACTTACCCTGATGGAGGTGTACTATGACAGAAGCATTCTGGAGCGCGCTGGACAGTCTTGTGGCGGAACATGAAATTGTAATCGATCGGCCAAAGGGCACGCCGCATCCGCGGTTTTCCCAATATATCTATCCCATGGATTACGGCTTTTTGAAGGGCACTGCGTCCATGGACGGCGAGGGCATCGATGTATATCTGGGTTCCCTGCCGGGCCGAAGGCTGGATGCAATTTTGGTGACGGTGGATTTGCTCAAGGGCGATTCGGAAATTAAGCTGTTGCTGGGGCTTACGGCGGAGGAAAAACAAAGTCTGCTGGGCTTTCACAACGCGTCCCAATGGATGAAGGGAATGCTGGTGGAACGAGGTGACGGCCGATGATCGTGACAAATGCCGTAAGGCTGCTGAAACAGGCGGGAATTGCCTGCGATACGGCAGAATATGCCGTGGACGAGGCGGATTTGTCCGGCGTGCATGCGGCGGCGGAATTGGGAATTGACGCAGAATGCTGCTTTAAGACCTTGGTGGCGCGCGGAGAGCGCAAGGGGCTGGGCGTGTTTGTGATCCCCGTGGCGGAGGAACTGGATTTGAAAAAGGCCGCCGCCGCCATGGGCGATAAAAAGGTGGAATTGATTCACGTGAAGGAGCTTCTGCCGCTGACGGGTTACGTCCGCGGAGGGTGTTCTCCGGTGGGCATGAAGAAAAAATATCCCACGTGGATGGATGAGACGGCCATTTTGTTTGACAAGATCTATGTCAGCGCCGGACAGCGCGGGGTGCAAATTGTGGTAAATCCGGAGGCACTGGCGGCGTATGTGGAAGCGGAATTGCGGGATCTGGTAAAATAACGGCGGCGCAAAGGAGGAAATCCATGCGATCGGTGATTTTCGATTTCAATGGAACCATGTATCAGGATAAAGAATTTCACAAGGAAGCCTGGATTCGCTATGGCAGGGAACTTGGCTTTCCCATTACGGAGGAAATCTTCTATCAGCATATGTATGGCCCCACCAACGCCAGCATTTTTGCCTGGCTGTACGGAAGGCCCCTGGAAGCGGACCAGGTGGAGCGCATGGCGGAAGAAAAGGAGCGCGTCTATCGCCAGATTTGTCTGGAACATCCGGATGAGCTGCATTTGACGGATGGTTTGCCGGAGGCGCTGGACAAAATGAAGGCGGCCAATGTCAACATGACCATCGCAACGGCCTCCAATCGTGCCAATGTGGATTTTTACAGGGATGTATTCGGGCTGGACCGCTGGTTTGACTATGGGAAAATCCTCTGTGACGACGGCACGGTGCCGCAAAAGCCGGATCCGGCGATTTATCGCTTGTCAGCGAGTTTGATTGGCGTAACGCCGGAAGAATGCATGATTGTAGAGGATTCCATGTCCGGCTATCGTGCTGCCTATGCCGCCGGAGCAGGGGAAATCACTTTGCTGGATACCTCGCTGGGAGCGGAAAGAGCCGCTGCCCTGCCGGGGGTCTGCCGTGTGATCCACAACTTCTATGGATTTGAAAAGTTGTTCCCAGGCGTGGCATAAAAAGACGCATATTCAGGAGCGAATGTGCTTTTGAAGCCGTGATCCAGAGAAAAAGCAGCGGCCCTTTGCGGACTGCTGCTCTGGATTGCGGTTTTTGCTTATGTCAGGGAAATGTCCTGCGTGGTTTCCGTACCGGACAGACGCAGAACGATCTTGGAAGCGTTTTGCGCAAAAGCACGGGGAACTTGCGCCACAAGCACAAAGCGGGTTTGCATTGTGGGCGGAAGCGTTTCTTCCAGCAAAGCGCCGTTGTCCCGTTCAAAGAGAAGCTTTGCGGGAAATTCCATGCCGTTGATGAAAATGCCTGCGGTACAGGCGGAGGAAGCCAATAGCGCTGAGGTTCCTGTGTTTTCTGCGGTTCCATCCAGAATCAGCAGCGCTTCATCTGCGTTGTCGGCGGAGATGCTGCCAAGGATTCCGCTGGCTTGGGCCGCGCTGGCGGAAGAAGCAAACCAGTAACGGGACAGGACAAGGGACAAAGCGCCGACGTTTGCGCTTTTGCCGGACCGGGACGGGAGAGAATCCTGGCGCGGAGATTCGTTGTTTGTCATGCAATCATAGAGCGCCCTGTCCGCGCATCCGGTACAAAGCAAACCGTAGTATTTTTGCGCCAGCAACACGGCGCTTTGGGTTTGTTCGCCATAGAAGTCATCCCTGGAACCAACCAAAAAGCCGTGTTGAGTCAACTGATCCTGCAAAAGGCGCACGCGCTTGCCGCTGTCTCCCACGCATAGCAGTCCCATGGAAGTGTTGGAAAATGGCTCGCAGTCCAGCGCCCAAGAGAGCTCTGTCGAGGTCATTTTTGGCAAAACGCCGGTCGTTGTCGCGCAATATGCCGCGTTCAGGTCCCAAAGCTGATAGTCGTTGAAGGCGACGGCCGCGTCCGCGACAGAGAGCAACGTGGCGCTTCCGGCAAAACACGCGGTTCCAAGATGCTGCTGAATCGATCGGGGCGCATCCGTATCAAGCAAGTCAACGGCATAAGTTTTGTCTCCGCTCAGCAGCAATTTCACGGCGTTTTCCGCAGCGACAGCCCGCCAGGCACCAATGCCTGCCTGGTCTAACGGGAAAGAAAGCAGTTCCAGCGTGACGTTTCCCAAAGGCAAGTCCGAAGAAGTTCCGGAAAAATCATATCGCACGCCGCTGACTAAGATAGAAACAGACGAAGGATGCAGCTTCGCGGAAGAACCTTGATAAAAGACATGCAGATAAGGGATGACCAATCCTGTTTTGAGATTCCCGCGCAGGGAAAAATAAAAACCGCAAACCGTGTTGCCTGAAGCGGCGCGTTGAAGATATTCCAACATGGCCAGGGTTTCATGAGACACCAATTCCCAGGTTTCACCGGATGTACGATATCCCGGATATGCTTCAAAGGTGGAGGCAAGATCGTATGGTGCCGCTTGTGGAAGGGGCGCTGTGTCTTCGGCGGGTGCGGTGATGGGCAGAAGCATCACGGTCAGGAGCAACAGGAGCGAGAAAAATGTCCTCATCAATCTTGAACCTCCTTGCGTATTTGAGGGAATTCCCTTTTCGTAGGATTGCCGGCGTGCGGAGAAGCGCCCGCCGGCCCGAAATTCGCGCTGCGAAGTTCTAATCCGGGGTTTGCAGGATTGCCGGCGTGCGGAGAAGCGCCCGCCGGCCCGAAATTCGCGCTGCGAATTT
>JAQXRL010000251.1 GCA_029218505.1 Eubacteriales bacterium
AGCTGTTTGCGGCCAATGCCGCGCCCTTGACGAAAATCAACGAATAGAGGTGTCCGGCGTGGATGAAATGCGTCGCCTGGTGGATTTCCTGAACGAAACGGCCTACCAGTACTACACCTTGGATGCTCCCACCATTTCCGATGCGGAATGGGACGAACGATACAACGAATTGCTGGCGATGGAGGAAAAAACCGGCGTTCGCCTGCCGGATTCTCCCACCAGGCGCGTAGGCGGCGAAATCTTACCCGCTTTTCAACCCCATACGCATCTTGCGAGGCTGTGGAGCATGGACAAGGCCCAGTCGAAGGGCGCGCTGCTGGAATGGATTGCAAGAGCGGAACGGCTGCGGCAAGAAGCGGTGCGCGGAGGCGCAAACCTTCCGGAAATGTCGTTTGTGGTGGAACACAAGTTTGACGGGCTTACCGTGAATCTCACATACGAAAACGGTTTGCTGGTATCCGCGGCAACGCGGGGCAACGGCGTCACCGGCGAAGAAATTCTCGCCCAGGTGCGCACCATTCGCGCCATTCCCATGTCCATTCCGTATCGGGGGCGCATGGA
Source organism: Eubacteriales bacterium (assembly GCA_029218505.1). Taxonomy (GTDB): domain Bacteria; phylum Bacillota; class Clostridia; order Christensenellales; family Aristaeellaceae; genus SUG1456. The sequence goes on from JAQXRL010000251.1 coordinate 562, forward strand.
AGTGCACGGAGAGGGCTACATGCGCATATCCGTGTTGGAAAAATACAACAAAACTGCGGCAGAACCGCTAAAAAACCCCAGGAATGCCGCGGCTGGCGCGCTGCGCAATCTGGATCCCAACGTGACGGCTCAACGCAAGTTGGACGCCTGTTTTTACGACGTGGGATATATTGAGGGCCGGGAATTTGCTTCGCAGGAAGAAATGATGGACTTTTTGCGGGAGAATCGCTTTCCGACGTCTGTTTGCGAAATTCCGGCAAGGGACGCGGCGGAGGTCATGGCCGCCATCGACCGGATCGAGGAGAGCCGGGGCGAATTGGACTACATGATCGACGGCGCGGTGGTAAAGATTTCCGATTTCGCTACCCGGCGCGCTTTGGGGTACACGGACAAGTTTCCCAGATGGGCAGTGGCGTACAAATTTGAGGCCGAGGAAATGACCACCTTGCTCACGGACGTTACCTGGCAGTTGGGGCGTACGGGCAAACTGACGCCGCTGGCCCATGTGGAGCCGGTGGAACTTGCGGGAGCCACGGTAAAGCGCGCCACGCTGAACAACTACGGCGATATTCTGCGCAAACGGGTGCGAATTGGCGCGAGAGTATGGATTCGCCGTTCCAACGACGTCATTCCGGAAATTACCGGCCGGGTAGACGAGTTTTCCCCGGAGGAACGGGAAATTGAAAAGCCGGCGATCTGTCCTGCCTGCGGCGCGAAGCTGGAAGAACGGGGAGCCCATTTGTTCTGTCCCAACCGGGACGGCTGCAAGCCGCAAATCGTCATGCGGTTGTCGCATTTTGCCGGCCGAAACGCCATGGACATTGAAGGGTTTTCCGAAAAAACGGCCGGACAGCTCATCGACGCAGGGCTGGCGCGGGAGGCGTCGGACTTGTATGCGCTGACGGAGGATCAACTGTCCGCCTTGGATCGTTTTGGCCCCACAAAGGCGAAAAATCTGATTGCCGCGCTGGAAAAGAGCAAATCCCGGCGCTTGGACGCCTTTATTTTCGCCATGGGGATTCCAAACGTGGGCGCAAAAACCGCCCGGGATTTGGCGCAGCGCTTTGGTTCCATGGACGCGTTGGCAGCGGCATCTGCCGAAGAACTCACCGCCATGGAGGATGTGGGCAGCGTTGTGGCGGAGTCTATTGTGGGATTTTTCGCCGATCCTGCCAATCGCGCGCTCCTGGAGGATTTGCGAAACGCCGGCGTGCGGCCCGTGTGGGACGAAGCGCCCGTGCAGGACGGGCCTTTCGCAGGCATGACCGTGGTGATCACCGGAACGCTTGCAGGCATGTCCCGCGCCGAGGCGGAAGAAGCCGTTCGGGCGGGAGGAGGAAAGGCGGCAGGAAGCGTATCCAGGAAGACCAGTCTGGTGGTGGCAGGCGAAAATGCGGGCAGCAAATTGACCAAGGCTGTTGGCTTGGGCATCAAGGTCATAGACGAGGCGGAATTTCTCAAGATGTTGGGAAATGCGCAATGATCGAAGGGCACATGCGCGATATGTGTTTCCGGCGGGACAATGTTCCCGTCGGTTTGTTCTTTTCCAGGAAAAACTTCGGTAAAACCGATGCAAAATCTTCACAGGTATGGTATAATCTATTATGGATAAAGATGTGGAGGCTGATGCATATGCAAAGCATGACCGGATATGGTCGGGGAACGATGGAAATTGACGGAAGACAGCTGACCATCGAACTCAAAAGCGTCAACCACCGCTTCCTGGACGTGGGCTTTCGATTGCCGAGAAACTTGATGTTTCTGGAAGAAGAAGCCCGCAAGCTGCTGGGAAAAAGATTGTCCCGGGGACATGTGGATGTGTTCATGACCTACAGGAACCTGCGCTCGGACGCAAAAAATGTCTCGGTGGATCATGCGCTGCTCAGCGCCTATATGCGGGCGATGGATGCGCTGGCCGAGACGGGATTGGCGGACGACAGAAGCGTCATGGCGGTGTCCAGAATGCCGGACGTGCTGGTGGTGTCGGAGGCGGAGGAAGATCAGGACGCCCTGCGCCAATTGATGCGCGCCGCCATGGACGTTGCCTTGGATGCGCTGGTATCCATGCGGTTGCGGGAAGGAGAAGCCATGAAGCGCGATCTTGCCTGCAAGCTGGAGGAAATTGAGCGATTGACGGGCTTGATCGAGGCGCGATATCCGCAAACCGTGCAGGAATACACCCTGCGGCTGCGCGCCGCCATTGAGGATCTGATTGGACAGAGCGTAGATGAAACCCGTTTGCTTACGGAAGTTGCGATTATGGCGGATAAAAGCGCCATCGCGGAAGAAACGGTGCGCCTGAGAAGCCATATCGCTCAATTGCGGGAAGCGCTGGAACAGGATGCTCCTGTCGGACGCAGATTGGATTTTATCGTGCAGGAACTCAACCGCGAGGTCAACACCATCACGTCCAAGTCTCAGGATATTCCCATCACCCAGTGCGCAATGGACTTAAAATCCGAAATCGAAAAACTTCGTGAACAGCTGCAAAACATTGAGTGACGGGGGAAAAAGCATGAAGCGAGGCAATTTGTATGTCATTTCCGGCCCAGCCGGCGCCGGAAAATCCGAAATTGTCAAAACGGTTCTGGCAAAGCATCCGGACGTAAAGGTATCCGTATCCTGTACTACCCGCAAACCCAGGCCTGGCGAAGTGGAGGGTGAGAGCTATTATTTCGTCAGCGACGAGGAATTCGATCGTCTGGTTGCGGAAGATGCCTTTTATGAATGGGCGCATGTGCATCAGAACCGCTATGGCACGCCGAAAGCCGCCGTGCAACAGGCGCTGGCAGCAGGCGTGGACATGATTTTGGAAATCGATGTACAGGGTTGTTTGCAGGCCATGGAACAGGATAGCCAGGTTACGGGCATTTTTATTTCCCCGCCAAGCCGGGAAAACCTGGAAACGCGTTTGCGCAACCGCGGCACGGAAACGGAAGAATCCATTCGCGTGCGGTTGGGCAATGTGGCCAACGAGGTTGCCCAGGCATATCGTTACAATTACCTCATCGTGCATCAGGACTGGAACGAGGTGCCGGATGCGTTGAACATCGCGGCGGAACAGGTATACGCGATCATTTCCGCCAAAAGATGCGAAACCGCGGCGCAAATGGGGTTCCTGAATGAGCTTAGCGCATCATTAAAGAAATAAGGAGGAATTTCACCATGATGATTGATCCGCCCATTGGCGAACTGTTGGAAAAAGTGGATTGCCGTTATACGCTGGCCGTAGAGGCCGCCAAGCGCGCAAGAGAACTGATTGGAGGCAGCATGCCCCTGATCGATACGAAGGACAACAAGTTTTTGTCCATTGCCATTGAGGAAATCAACCGCGGTTTGATCACCTATTCCCGGGATGAGGACACTCCGGAAGAAATTTGATTGCGGAGAAAACACAATTTCCGGAAAAACGGTCGGAAAGAGCGAATTGATTTTCACATCACGATCCCGCCATGGCGAAACTCCATTCGGGTTTCGCCTGTTGTATTCTTGGATTGCGCCGTTGCGGGAAGCAAGGAGGTAGCCCATGCTGAAAGGCAGACACGTGTTGCTGGGTGTTACCGGCGGCATTGCGGCATACAAGGCTGCGGATTTGGTAAGCCGCATCAAAAAACAAGGCGCGGATGTGCGCGTGGTGCTTACACGTCACGCCTGTGAATTTGTTGCGCCGCTTACCTTTGAAACCCTCAGCGGCAACCGCGCCTACATGGACAGTTTTGAACGCAAATTTGAAATTGAGCATATTGCATTGGCAAAATGGGCGGACGTCTTTGTCATCGCGCCGGCAACGGCAAACTGTTTGGGCAAATTTGCAAACGGCATTGCCGACGATTTGCTCAGCACGACCTTTATGGCGGTGACATGTCCGATTTTGATGGCGCCTGCCATGAATGCGAATATGTATCGCAGCGCTGCCGCCCAGGCCAATTTGGCCATTTTGAAGCGCCGGGGTGTTCGCATGGTAGGGCCGGAATGCGGCAATCTTGCCTGCGGCGACCAGGACATCGGACGCATGTCCGAACCGGAAACGATTCTGAAGGCCATTGATAAGGTGTTTTATCCTGTGCGGGATTTGGAAGGCAAGCGCGTGCTCGTCACGGCAGGGCCTACGGTGGAGCGAATTGACCCGGTGCGTTATCTCACCAACCGTTCCTCGGGGAAAATGGGGTATGAACTGGCATGCGCCGCCCGAAACCGGGGAGCCCAGGTAACGTTGATTTCCGGGCCGACCAATTTGGAAATCCCCAAGGGAATGCAGGTAATTCGGGTGGAAAGTTCCGCGCAATTGTGCGAAGCTGTGTTGGCGAACGGCCCGGAAAACCACATCGTTCTTCAGGCGGCCGCGCCGGCCGATTATACGCCGGAGACCGTTTCCAACACGAAGATTAAAAAAGACGGCGGCGAAATGACGTTGAAGCTTGTGCCAACCCGGGATATTGCCAAGGCGTTGGGAGAAACCAAACGCCCCGGACAGCTATTTGTGATTTTTGCGGCGGAAACCAACGACGTCCTGGAAAACGCCCGGGCCAAGCTGGTGAAGAAAAACGCGGATTTGGTTTGTGCAAACGACGTTACCCAAAAGGGCGCTGGGTTTGCCTGCGACACCAACATTTTGACGTTGATTTCCCGGGAAGATGCGCGTTCGCTGCCGCTTATGTCCAAAAAGGAAGCTGCGGATGAGATCTTGAACCGTGTTTTGGAATTGATGGGAAAGCCATGCGCTACGCAAATGTGATTGTGGACTTGTCGGCGGATGCAGTCGACCGGTCGTTTACCTATTCCGTGCCGGATTCCATGGCGCTGTGTGAAGGACAGCAGGTGGTCGTTCCCTTTGGGCCAAGAACCATGGAGGGATTTGTGGCTTCCATCCGCGATACATGTTCGATTCCTCCGGAAAAGGTACGGCCCGTGCTGCGAACCGTGCGGGATTATCCCATTCTTTTGCCGGAATTGATGCATTTGGCGGATTGGATGCACAAAAAATATCTGTGCAATCTGGTGGACGCAATGCGGTTGATGATTCCCGCGGAAATGCGTGGCGAACGCGTGCGGGATAAGACCCGGCGCATGGTCCGGCTGCTGCTGTCTCCAAATGAAGTGGACGCCTTTTTGCGGGAAAATGCGCGGGCAAAGAAACAGGCGGAAATCCTGCGAACGCTGCAAAAAGGCGACGCAGAGGCCGCGGCGTTTTCCGGATCCGCGCTGGCCGCGTTGGTGGACAAGGGCGCGGTGGAGTTTTATGACGAGGAGCTGTTGCGCGCGCCGCGCATTGCCGCCGCGCCGGAACGCGCCGCAGATCCGGTTTTGACCCACGCGCAGCAGCGCGCAGCCGACGAATTGACGCGCGCGATGTCGAACGGGGGAGACCGCTTTTTGCTGAACGGCGTTACGGGTTCCGGCAAGACGGAGGTATATATTCGCCTGATTCGGGAAGTATTGGCTCAGGGCAGAACGGCAATTGTGCTGGTGCCGGAAATTGCGCTCACGCCTCAAATGGTGGGATGGTTTCACGCGCGGTTTGGCGACGACGCGGCGGTGCTGCATTCAGGGCTGTCTGCCGGAGAGCGATACGACGAATGGCGCAGGCTGCGATTCGGCAAGGCGCGGGTGGCCATTGGCGCCCGCAGCGCGGTATTTGCGCCCCTGGAGAATCTGGGCGCCATCATCGTCGATGAGGAACATGAGCATACCTACCAATCCGACCGGCGCCCTCGATACGACGCCCGGGAAGTGGCGTGGAAGCGTGCGGAGGACGCCAAAGCGGTGCTGCTGTTGGGAAGCGCGACGCCATCCATTCAGACATACATGCGGGCCATGCCCGGCGTGCGCCCGGAAAACCGCCTGAAGTTGTTGGAATTGCCCAACCGGGCAAACGGCCGTCCGCTGCCGGAAGTGGAAATTGCCGATATGCGGGAAGAATTCGCCCGGGGCAATCATTCTATTTTTTCCGCAACGCTCATGCAGGCAATGGAGGAATGCTTTGCCCAGGGGCGCCAGGCCATGCTGTTTATCAACCGAAGGGGGCATTCCTCGTTCGTATCCTGCCGGGCCTGTGGTTACGTGGAAAAATGCCAGCAGTGCGATATTTCCATGACATATCATCAGGCGGAAAACCAGCTGCGCTGTCATTATTGTGGAGCTACTCGCGAGCCGCCGACGAAATGTCCAAGTTGTGGCAGCAGATATATCAAGTTCTTCGGCGCGGGGACGCAGCGCGTGCAGGAAGAAATGGCAAGGCTCTTTCCCAACGTGCGCACCGTCCGCATGGATCTGGATACCACCCGTCAGAAGGATGCCCATGCCCGCATTCTGGAGCGCTTCCGCACCGGAGACGCGCAGGTGCTCATTGGCACCCAGATGATTGCCAAAGGTCTGGATTTTCCGGGCGTTACGCTGGTGGGCGTCATTGCCGCAGACACGACGCTGAATCTGCCGGATTATCGCAGCACGGAACGCACCTTTCAACTGATCACCCAGGTGGCTGGGCGTGCCGGGAGAGCCGATTGCCCGGGACGCGTCATCGTGCAGACCTATGATCCCGACCACTATGCGCTGCAAATGGCGGCGAAACAGGATTTTCGGGCGTTTTACAATCGGGAAAGCGCCTTTCGCCGCGCCAGTTTGTATCCGCCATTTACGGTGATTATGCGCATTGTGTTTTTTGCGAAAGAGCCGGATGCTGCGCAAAAAGCCGCGGAGGATGCGGAAACAAGGCTGAACGCCTTTTTAGACGGGGAAAATCGCCGGCAGGACGTGGTGCAGATGCGGGCGTTGGAAGCTCCCATTAAGCGATTGCGAGGCGAAAGCCGCTGGCAGGTATTCTTAAAGATGTATTTCAAGGGCGACTTGGACGCCACGGCTGCGTTCATGCAAAGCCTTGCAGATGAACCGCGGGAGGGCATTCGTGCGGAAATGGAAGTCAATCCCGCCAATATGTACTGATTCCGGAGGGAAACTATGGCAATTCGAAAAATTTTGATTTTTGGAGAAGACGATATTTTGAGGAAGCATTCCAGGCCGGTGGAAAAGTTTGACAAGCGGCTGGGCATGCTGCTGGATGACATGGCGGATACAATGTATCATGCGGATGGCGCCGGTCTGGCCGCGGTGCAGGTGGGCGTGCTCAAGCGTTGCGTCGTCATTGATGTTGGCGATGGGCTCATTGAGTTGGTCAATCCCGTGATTGTGGAATCTTCCGGGGCGGCGGTGAATCCGGAGGGCTGTCTGTCCATTCCGGGACGCCGCTGCACGGTGGAACGGCCTACCCACGTGGTGGTGCGGGCGCAGGATCGAAAAGGACGCGCCATCGAGCTTACAGGCGATGAGTTTTTGGCCATGGCCGTGTGTCATGAATTGGATCATCTGGATGGCATTGTGTATACCGACAAGATGATCGAGGATGTTACGGATCAGTTTGACCAGGAGAAGAAATAGCATGATCAAAATTGCTTTTATGGGCACGCCGGATTTTGCCGTGCCTTCCTTGGATGCGTTGGTGAAGGCGGGATATCAGGTGGTGGGCGCGTTTTGCCAGCCGGATCGCCCGGCAGGGCGGCACAAACGGCTCATGGCGTGTCCGGTAAAGCAACGCGCTTTGGAATTGGGAATTCCGGTGTTTCAGTTTGAACGGCTTCGCCGTCAGGAAGGGTTGGACACCTTGCGCCGTTTGGAGCCCGATTTGGTGGTCACGGCGGCATTTGGCCAGATTCTTTCCCAAAAACTGTTGGACGTGCCGCGCCTGGGTACGGTGAACGTCCATGCATCCCTGCTGCCCCAATATCGAGGTTCCGCGCCCATCAATTGGTGCATCGTGATGGGCGAGACGGAGACGGGCGTGACCACCATGCTCACGGACGCAGGAATCGATACCGGGGACATCCTGCTATCGCGCAGGACGCCCATTGGAGAGATGGAAACGGCGGATCAATTGAGCGCGCGGCTTTCGATTCTGGGCGCGGAGCTGTTGGTGGAAACTTTGGAGAAATATCTCCGGGGCGAAATCGTTCCAATTCCGCAGGATCCGGAAAAGGCAAGCCATCAACCCATGCTCAGCCGGGAAACCGGACGCATCGACTGGAGCAAATCCGCCCAAGCCATCGCGAATTTGACCAGAGGACTGAATCCATGGCCCTGCGCATGGACGGAAGGTCCGGAGGGCGTGTTGAAAATCTATCTTGCCCGGGCGGCGAACCGGGCTTCCGAGGCCGCGCCGGGAACGGTTGTCGCTTCTTCCGCCAAGGAGGGCTTGTATATTGCCTGCGGGGAAGGCGTGTTGGAAGTTTTGGAAATGCAGGCGCCCAATGCCAAACGCATGGCGGCAAAGGCGTATCTTATGGGCAAAAAGATCGACGTGGGAACTGTTTTTCACGGAGAAACGTCGCATACATGAGACGCTGTGCATGATGGAAAGGCAACGTCCGGACAAGGTCGTGTTTGCAGGGCGTTGCCCAACGAAAGGAAGTTTCTATGACAGAACAGCAGAATCATCGGGAGGAGAAACGTCCCTTCCAATCCCAAAAGCCGGCGTTCCGTGGAACGCAGGAATCTCCACGGCGCCCCATGCCGGGCAGCAAACGTCCCGCGACTTCCCGCAAGACCGCGCGGGATGCGGCGCTGAAGTCGTTGCAGGAGGTCGTGCGCGGCGGCGCGTACGCTTCGCAGGCGCTGTCTCGCCAATTGAACGACAGCGGTCTTTCCCCGGAGGATAAGCGTCTGGCGACAGGCATCTTTTATTTTGCGGCGGAAAACCGTTTGCGCATCCGCTACGCCCTGGCGAAATTTTTGCAGACCAATGCCGACCCGGTAACGGAAGATATTTTGCATATTGCCGCCGCGCAGATTTTGTTCATGGACAAAATTCCCGACCATGCGGCGGTGGATGAAGCCGTAAAGCAAGCCCGCGCGTCCGGGCGCGAAGGGCTTACCGGATTGGTGAACGGCGTATTGAGAAGCCTTCTGCGTGCGAGAGACGCAGGGGAGGACTTGTTGCCGAACCGGGATGATGATCCCATGGAATACCTCAGCGTGCGTTATTCCGTGTCGCTGCACATTGTGAAGCGGCTTGTGTCCGCATACGGGGAACAAATGGCGGAGAACATCATGGCATATGCGCCAGAGGAGCGCAGCCGGGCGGTGGTTCGCCCCAACACGTTGGCGATTTCGCCCGACGAGTTTGAACAATGGCTGACCCATCGCAATTTTCATTGGGAAAAGTCCGATGTCAGAAACGCATATATCATCACAAGCGGCGGCGATTTGTCCTATCTGGACAGCTATAAACGCGGATATTTCTCCATGCAGGGAGAAAGCTCCATGCTGGCGGCGTATGCCTGTTTGCCGAAGCCCGGAATGCAGATTCTGGATGCTTGCGCGGCGCCGGGAGGCAAGAGCGCGCTGCTGTGCGAAGAGATGCGTGGAACAGGCAGGGTGTACGCCTGGGACGTACATGAACATCGGGTGGAACTGATTCGCGCGGCGGGAAAACGGCTTTCATTGGACAATTTGCGGCCTTCGGTGCGGGACGCCCGCGCGCCATACGCGTCTTTTGAGTATTTGATGGACGCGGTGCTGGTGGATGCGCCGTGTTCCGGCCTTGGGGTCATTTCCGACAAGCCGGACATCAAGTATCGCCTCAGTGAGGAAAGCTTGGCCAGCCTTGCGCCGTTGCAGGTGGAAATCTTGGAAAACTGCGCGCGGTTCGTCAAGGTGGATGGGCTGTTGGTGTATTCCACATGCACCATTTTGCCGGAAGAGAACGAAAAGCAAGTGCTTGATTTTCAGAAGCGCCATCCGGAGTTTGTGCCGGACGAGAACGACGAATGGTTGCCGGAACGGCTGCGAGGCGTGTATCGAAACGGCATGGCTCAATTCCTGTCCTGCCGGGACGGCGTGGAGGGGTTCTTCATCGCGCGAATGCGCAGAAAGAGTTTGACATGACGGAAAAGATCGCATTGAACGGTTTCACATACGAAGAGCTGGAACAATACGTATTGGAGATGGGCGAGAGCAAATTTCGGGCGAAGCAGATTTTCCAGTGGATTGCCAAGGGCGCGTCCATTGGGGAGATGACCAATTTGTCGGCTGCGCTGCGTGCCCGTCTGGAGGCCGTGTCCACCGCGAATCCCGTGGCGATTCAAGGCGTGTATTCATCCCAAATAGACGATACCGAAAAGTTTTTGTACGCGCTGGAGGATGATAACCTCATTGAAGGCGTGGTAATGCGGTATCATCATGGCGACACGTTGTGCGTATCCACCCAAGTGGGGTGCCGCATGGGCTGCAGCTTTTGCGCATCCACGCTGGAAGGCCGCGTGCGCAATCTCACGCCTGGGGAAATGTTGGGGCAGGTGCTGTGCGCCAACCGGCATATTCAGCAATCCGACAAGGAACGGCGCATTCACAACATTGTGCTGATGGGCAGCGGCGAACCGTTGGACAATTATGAAAACGTGATGAAGTTCCTGCGCCTGGTCAATGACGAACGCGGGTTGAACATCTCTCTGCGCAATGTGTCGCTATCAACCTGCGGGCTGATTCCGCAAATGTACGCGTTGGCGGACGAGGGAGTTCCGGTGACATTGTCTGTATCGCTGCATGCCTCGAATGACAGAATTCGCCGGGAGTTGATGCCTGTCGCCAATGCCAATCCCATGGAAAAGCTGCTTGCGGCTTGCAGAAATTACCTTGAAAAGACGGGACGAAGGGTCATTTTCGAATATGCGCTGATTCGCGGCGTCAACGACAGCTTTGCCTGCGCCGATGAATTGGCCAAAAAGCTTCGGGGAATGCAGTGCCACGTAAATCTGATCCCGCTGAACGAAGTGAAGGAGCGCAATCTGGCCGGTGTTTCCCGCAAGGAAGCGGAAGCGTTTATGACACGGCTGATTCAGCGCGGCACGTCCGCCACCATTCGCCGGGAGATGGGCGCGGATATTGACGGCGCATGCGGGCAACTGCGGCGGCATGTGATTCAAGGGAAAAATTCGCGATAAAACACAAACGAGAACGGTTGTACGATTGGAGGGACGCGTATGAAGGCATTTGCCCGAACGGATATTGGCAAGATTCGACCAATCAACGAAGACTCTTTTTATCTTCCCGCTCCGGGTGAACGCTTCTGCGCGGTAGCGGACGGCATGGGCGGGCACAACGCCGGGGAGATCGCCAGCGCTATGGCGATCCAGGTGTTTGCGGAAGGCATGCGCAAAAGCGGACTTTCAGCGGAAGCAGCCATGAAAAGCGCCGTGGAACAGGCCAATTTGGCGATCTATACGGCGGCGCAGAAAACTCCTGCGCAAAGAGGAATGGGCACCACGTTTACCGCGTTTTGCGAAGAAGGCGGCGTGGCGCACATTGCCCATGTGGGCGACAGCAGGGCATATTTGATTCGCAACGGTGCGATCGTGCGCGTAACCACGGATCATACCCTGGTGGAGGAAATGGTGCTGAAGGGAATGATTACGCTGCAGGAGGCGCGGGTGCACCCCCGCCGCAATTACATAACCCGGTCTTTGGGCACCGCAGACCACGTGGAGGTGGACTTGCTGTCCATTGAGCTGTGCCGGGGCGACCTGTTTTTGCTGTGTTCAGACGGCCTGTCCGGAGCGGTGGAAGAACGGGAATTGCTGAAATGCGCGATTTGTTCCAAGGATTATGCGCAGCGCCTGGAGGACATGGTGTCCATTGCGTTGAAGCGCGGCGGCCATGACAACATTACGGCAATCCTGATCGCCTGCGAGGAGGTTTGCGAATGATCGGGCGTACCATCTCCGATCGGTACGTCATTAAGCAGGTGGTGGGCACCGGCGGCATGGCCGTGGTGTACCGAGCGTGGGATTTACAAAAGAAAAAAACCGTGGCGATCAAGGTGTTGCGACCGGAATTCGAATCCGACCGGGAATTCGTGCGACGCTTTGGCCGCGAAGCGGAAGCTGCCGCCAAGGTTTCCCATGAAAACATCGTCAACATGTTGGACGTGGGCGTGGATGGCGAAATGCGCTATATCGTCATGGAATATGTGGATGGGCAAACGCTGAAGGAAATGATCCGAAATCAGGGCGTCATCGACCCGGACACGGCGCTTCGAATGACCATCCGGATTCTTGCGGCGGTGGATCATGCCCACAAGAACGGCATTGTGCACCGGGATATCAAGCCGCAAAACATTCTGGTGGATCGCCGAGGCGTCGTAAAGGTTGCGGATTTCGGCATCGCGCGATTAAAGGATGCGTCCCAAACCACGCGCGTGGATGACGGCGAAGGATCTGCATTGGGTTCCGTACACTATTTTTCCCCGGAACAAGCAAGGGGCGAGGTTGCGGACGAAAAGAGCGATTTGTATTCCGTGGGTGTGGTGCTCTATGAAATGCTCACGGGTTCCGTACCGTTTGACGGCGAAACTTCCGTGTCCGTGGCGCTCAAGCATGTCAGCGAAGATCCAAAGAGCGTGCGGTTGACGAGGCCGGGAATTTCCCGTGCTTTGGACGAGGTGGTCATGCGCGCCTTGGCCAAGGATTCCGCCAAGCGCTATCAAACCGCTGCGGAAATGGCGGCGGATCTGCGCAAGACGATCACCCATCCACGGGGCGGTTTTGTCAAATATCCCTTGACGAAGGAAGAGCAGGAGGCCCGCCGGGAAGAGCGACGCGAGCGCATGCTGCGAAGGCGCAAGCGCTGGATGCGGGCAGGCATCGTGGGCGTGTGCGTGGCGTTGTTGGTTGTGGGCGGCGGACTCACGTGGTATTTTCAAAATGTGTTTCGCACCGTAGAGGTTCCTGCGCTGCAAGGCAGAACGGCGGAGGAGATTCAACTGCTGCTGAAACAGCGGGGCTTGTCCCTCGATTCTCAGGGCGCATACAGCGAAGAAGTGCAGGCGGGGCTGGCGATTGAGCAAAGCCCGGAGGCAGGGACGCGCTTAAAGCGCGGCAAGGCCGTCCAGGTGACGATGAGCCTGGGCAGTGAATGGTTTTATCTGGAAACGCTTTCCGGCATGATGCAGGAGGACGCCATTGCCCGCTTGGAAGAAAACGGCGTGACAAGCATCGTTTTGGAACCTGTTTTGAGCGACCAGGAGATTGGAACCGTTACGGGGCAGTCTCCTTCGGAAGGCTGGCAATCCCGCAAGGAACCTGTCAAATTGGAAGTGAGCGGAGAACGCGTGACCATGCCCGCGCTGACGGGATTGATGTTGGAAGGCGCGGAGGCCCTGATCGCGTCGGAAGGTCTGGCATTGGGAATCGTAAACACCGGATATTCCGCGGACGCGCCTGCGGGGACGGTGATTGCGCAAAGCGTGGAACCGAATTCGGCGGTGCTGGTTGGAACAAAGGTGGATCTTACCATCAGCCAATCGCAGAATTCGCTGTATTATCCCGCCGCGGATTTTACCGTGGTGGTGCCGTTGGAAAACATATCGGTGAAGATTACGCTGATTATGCCCTCGGGCGATGTGGTGGAGGCATATTCAGCCATGTTGACCGCGGGAACGCACGCAATTGAACTTTCCAGTACGGAGAGCGGAATGCATACTGTGCGCGTATACATGGACGATGTGCTGACCGAAACGACATCCATTCTCTTTGAATAAAGCATGGGAGGGACCCGGTTGCAGGGAATTGTATTGCGGGGTGTAGGCGGATTTTATTACGCCATGGATGAAGCGGGGAACATTCATACCATTCGCGCGCAGGGAAAGCTGCGCCGGGAACATATGAAGCCCATGGTGGGCGATCATGTGGAAATGATTCCCGGGAACGGCGAGGAAAACGGATGGATTTTGAAAATTTTGGAACGAAAAACGCAGTTGGTTCGGCCGCCGGTCGCCAATGTTGATACGGTATTAATCGTGTTGGCGGCGGCATCTCCGGATCCGGATCCGTTGTTGGCGGATCGACTGATGGTCAATGCCCGTCGGGCAGGATTGAACGTCCGTTTGGCCATCAACAAATGCGACCTGAACCCAGATGGAGCGAGGTCTTTGGCGAGCCAATATGCGGGCGCAGACGTGGCTCCCATGGCGGTGTGCGCCAAAACTGGCGAAGGCGTGGAAGCGTTGCGGCTGTCCTTGCGCGGAACCATTCATGCCCTTGCGGGACAGTCCGGGGCGGGAAAATCCAGCCTGATCAATGCGTTGTATGGACTGGGCCAGGAAACGGGAGCCATTTCCCGCAAGATTGAGCGCGGCAAGAACACCACGCGGCACTGTGAATTGCTGCCGTTGGGAGATGGCGGCATGGTGTTGGATACGCCTGGCTTTTCCCTGTTGGAAACGGAATTGTTCGATCCTTCGGAACTGAAGACGTATTATCCCGAATTTCAGCCGATGGAAGGGCAATGCTATTTTCAGGGATGCATGCATGCGTCGGAGCCGAAGTGTGCCGTGCGGGATGCTGTGAACGAAGGCAAAATCAATTCAGACCGGCATGCGCGCTATGTTGCGTTGCTGGATGAAATGAAAACGAGATGGAGGAATCGATATGATTAAAGTTGCACCATCGCTGTTGTCTGCGGATTTTCAGAAAATGGGCGCGGAGGTTCAGCGCATGGCCGATGCCGGCGCGGATTGGCTGCATTTTGACGTGATGGACGGACAGTTTGTCCCCAATATTTCCTTTGGAATGCCGATTCTGACCGCGGCCGCCAAGGGACCGCTGCCCGTGGACGCCCATTTGATGATCGCAAACCCTGAAAAATACATCGATGCCTTTGCGGAATGCGGGGCGAAAATCATTACGGTGCATGCGGAAGCCACAAATCATTTGCATCGCGCGTTGCAGATGATTCGGGCCGCAGGTTGTCTGGCCGGCGTGGCGTTGAACCCTGCAACATCGCCGGAATGCCTGCGCTATGTCATGGGGGATTTCGATCTTGCTCTGGTCATGAGCGTAAACCCCGGCTTTGGCGGACAGAAGATGATTCCGGCTTGCATTGATAAAGTGGCGGAAATCCGCGCCATGCTGGATAAGGCGGGCCTGAAAGCCATTGTGGAAGTGGATGGCGGCGTGAATACCAAAACCGCGCTTCCCCTGATGCGCGCAGGCGCGGATATGCTGGTGGCGGGCAGCGCGCTGTTTGGGGCGCCGGATGCCGCGGCTTTCATCCGGGAAATCCGCATGGCGGATGCCGCACGGCTGTAAATTCATTTGCCCCAGGCAAAGTCGGGCGGGCAGTCGAAACGGTTCCGGGACGGCGGCTTTCTTCCGGCGATTGCCGAAGAATTCTCCAAAAATGAAAACTCCTTTGCGCTTGCGATGGCAGTGAGTTCCGTCGCAGAGCAGCAAAGGAGTTTTTTTGAAGGGTTTCTGAATGTGCCTGCACGCCAAGGCAGGCATGCCCGTTTGGGGAAGGTTTTCTCCGGAGGCGGTGTTCGTCAGGACAGATGGGCGTAGCGCTTCACTTGGTCCCACGGCACCACAAATCCCGCGCCATGGGCGCAAAACACGGAATCGGGCGTATCGTCTGCCAGCGGATTGTATTGCGCCTGTTCGATGATTTCCTGGGAGTTATCGCATGGCGCGTAATGATCCAGGTGATAACGAAGAGCGCCCCGGCCGTGGGTTGCAGCCAGAAATTCTGCGGGATATGTGGAAAATTTTGCGAAGGCGACTTCTCCGGACAGGGTAAAGCCGTCTGCGTCCATGCGTGGCGCGTCCATTTTGGCGCGGAGGCGCGTCATATCCCCTAGCACCCGTCCATAACATTCTTCCGGCGCGCGCAGGGAAAAGCGGCATATTGGTTCCAACAGAACGCTTTGAGCATGCATCAAGGCGTTTCGAATGGCGCGATAGGTGCTTTCCCGAAAGTCGCCGCCTTCCGTATGCTTGGGATGTGCGCGCCCGCGAAGCAGCTCCACGCACACGTCGGTGAGCGGCGCTCCCGTCAGCACGCCTTTATGCCTTTTTTCGAACACGTGCGTTTCGATCAGACGCTGCCAATTCAGCGCCAATTCATCCACGTGACATTGGGAGCGGAAGGTAATGCCGCTTCCTTCTGGGCCAGGGCTGAGGCGCAGATGTACTTCCGCATAATGGCGCAGGGGTTCGTAATGTCCGATCCCTGTGCAGGGCGCGGCAATCGTTTCCAGATACAGGATTCGCATAGGGCCGAAATCCACAGCCATGCCATGGCGATCCGCCATCAATTGGCGTATGACCTCCAATTGAATGGAACCCATCACGTGCAAATCGATAGAACCGGTGACGCTATTCCACGTGACGGACAAGGTTGGGTCTTCATCCTCCAATTCCCGAAGCGCCGCCAAAACCTTGGTTGCCGGAACGCCCTCCGGCCAGGATACCGAAGCCGCCATCATGGGTTCCGCGTGAAAAGTTCCGTGCGAGCCCGCGCCATGACCAAGGATGTCGCCAGGCTTTGGACCGCACAACCCTACCGCCGCGCACAGATCTCCCGCGTGGGCAGAGGCAATCTGCCGGTATTTTGCGCCATGATAGCGGCGCAGTTCTCCGAATTTGGCGATGCTGCCATCGGGCAGCAGGATTTCCTGCCGCGTGGTTGCGCTGCCGGAGAGCACTTTGAAAAAGCACAGCCGTTCCCCCTGAACATCGTGGCGTATTTTGTATACCTGGCCGGAAAAGGCTTCGCTGTCGTCCCGGGAAACGCAGGTCAGATCGCACAGAAGATCCAAAAAGGCGGAGATGCCTTCGTCTCGCAAGGCGGAACCGCTGCAAACAGGAAACAACGCTCTTTGCCGGATCTGCGTTCGCAGCGCATTTCGCCATAAACATTCGTCGTAATGATCCGCCAACAGCGCTTCCAGCAGGGATTCGTCCCGTTCCGCGATGGCTTCGATCAAGGCGTTGCCCATGCTGTCTGCCCGGAGATCCTCTAAAGACACAATATCCGGAGAAAGCCGGCGCTTCATTTCGTTCAGGACGCGGGACAGATCCGCGCCGGTTCTGTCCATTTTATTCACAAACAGAAATACAGGAACACCGTAATCCTTCAGCAGTGCCCAGATAAATTCCGTGTGGCTTTGAATGCCTTCGACGGCGCTGACCACCAGAACGGCATAATCCATGATGGATACGGAGCGCTCCATTTCTGCGGCAAAATCCGCATGACCAGGGGTATCCACCCAGAAGTATTCGTCGCCATCTCGGGAAAACCATGCCTGATCGGAGAAAATCGTGATGCCGCGCTGTCGTTCCAAGGGATGAGCGTCCAAAAACGCGTTTCCATGATCTACTCTTCCGGCAGTGCGAATGGCCTGGGCGTGAAGGAGAATCTGTTCGGAAAGGGTTGTTTTTCCTGCGTCCACATGGGCCAACAGACCAATGCAAATATGCTTTCTTCCCCGTTTTGCTTCCCGTTCGTCCACAAAAACGCCTCCTCCCACGATCGCATCGTAAAAATTATACCATAAGAGAAGGCAATCGTCGAGAGGCTGCAACGGAAGAATGTCGGCGGACTTTGCAGATTCCTGGAAACGTGGCGCGCCGTTTTTGTTCGACGCGCCACGCTTTGTGCGTTATTCTTCTGAAGACGGTGGTTCCGGCGGGGCGCCGCTGCCAGTCGCGCCTTCGCCGGCCGCGCTATCCGGAGGGCTCTGCTTTCCGCTGCGCATGCCGCCTTCCGGCATTTTGCCACCGGTGAAATTGCCGCCGCGCTGTTCACCGTTGTTGCCCCCGGCGCCTCCGGATGTGCCCATATCCGAAAGAGAAATGGAGCTCGCGTCGATCAACGCGCCGGAGTCCTGAAGTTGGCCTTCCGTCGTGGAGGGAATCGTGCCGTTCAGCTGCCCCGAAATGCTTTCGCTGCGCAGCAGGCAGAATTGCCGCAGAGCAGCCGATCCGGTCAGGAATTCGTCATAGGTGTAAAATGCCGTTGGATCTGTTTCCACATACGGAGCGATCAGCGCGATGACATTGTCCAGCGTTTCCTCCAGCCAACCGCTGTCGAAGACTGTTTCCAGGAAAGAGGCGTAGATTTCGTGGTATAGCGCCGTATATTCCTCGCTTTCGAAGATCCATGCCACCATGGGGCGCGTAGAGATATCTCCAGAAGAAACGGGGGAGTCAATGGGAGCGTTGACGGTGGAAGTTGCATCGGAGGAATTGCCCATGCTGAACGCCCCAAAGGCCAGGTTGTAGTCCCAGGGAATCATGGACAGAACGCCGTTCTCTTCATAAAGATAGTAATTGTGTACCAGGGTGCCCGTGTAGCTATCGCCGTTGCACAGGAAATTGTGCACAACGAAATAGCGGATTACCGCTTCTACATCGACGACGGTGGAAGCATTCTCGCCTTCTGACAAGGTTTTCAACGATGCAATTAGCCGTTGTTGATCCTCTTCGGTGATGTCTGTCTTTGCATTGCCGAAAATGTTGGAATAACTGTTCGGATCATCGTCCGTATATTGCAGGCGCACGTCGGAGCTGCTCATGCCGCCCATTTTGTCCATGCCGCCTGGCTGCGGGGCGTTGGAGGCGTCAAATTCCTCCGGCATTGGAGGAATCTCGGAAGGATCAAAGTTTTCCGGCATTTCGGGGATGAAGGAAGCATCAAATCCTTCTGGGATTTCACCATCCGGCATATCCAATGGGTCCGTGGTTTGCGGCGGTTCCGCGTCGGAAACGCGGTCGGTTTCCGAGGAAATACCCAGCGTGCCCTGCGGCTTCATCATGCGGCTGTTGGCCTCCAGATCGGCTGCATCGCCGGCCTCGTTTTGAAATTGATCCATATCAAAATTGCGGCCGTTTCCACGTCCTCCGCCAAAGGAAGTGCTGTCGGGCTTGTACAGTTCCCCATAATTCTTGCCATAGTTGCGGGTCAGGAAGCTCTCCTCCACGCTTTCTACCGCCAAATAGAGGCCCCAATCATCGCCGTTGACGCGGATTTGTACGAAGCTGCACAGCGGAGACGCCACGCCCATCTTGTTCATCAGCGTATAGGAGAGAAAATCCTTCAGGAACGTCTTGTCCTGAATAAGATTGTTCAGGCTGAGTTTGTCCAATCCGTGATAGCTCTTCGTGCTGTCATAGTGGTCAAATTCTATTTTGAAGCTGTATCGGTTGTTGCCATAGGATGCCACGGAAGACAGGGACGTGTTCCCCTTGGCGCGGATGCCTACGTTTTTGTAGGATTCTCCATCCACGATCACGGCGCAGACGGTATATTCCTCGTTGGTGCAGGTCTCCAGAAAGCCTTCCCAATCGTCTATGACGATGTCGATGGTGTGAACCCGCGATGCATCGAATAGCCGCGATTCATAACCGATGGTTCGTCTTTCGGAAATGAATCCTGTGGCAGCGGCTCCCAGGAAGGCTGTGGTGATCAGCAGCGAGACGGCCAATACCACGCAGCAAATTCGATCAATGTTTTTGCTCCGGAGCATGCATGCCACCTCAGCCCAGGTAGTCGCCGTTGTAGCTGACCAACACAGCGCTGTTTACGCCATCCATCTCGGAGAGAAGGGTAATAAAATCCGTGTCGTCGTGCTTTAGGCGAACCTCATAATTCAGTTCGATGCCGCTGCTTTGGGCAGTTTTGCTTTTGATCACCGCTTTCTCCACCTGTCCTGACAGAAATTCCCGGACGCGCACCTCCGCGTCATGGTCCTGGCAGGAAATGACGGCGATGTAGGGATTGTGAACCGGCTTGCGGTTGACAAACGCCAGCATGACCAAGCCGATCACCAGACTGCCAAACACGGCCAGGGGAATCATGCCCGCGGCGAGAACGATGCCTGCTGCGATGGCCCAGAACAAAAACGCGATATCCATGGGCTCCTTGATGGCCGTGCGAAAACGGACAATGGACAAAGCGCCCACCATGCCCAGAGACAGCACTTCTTTGGAGGTAACGGCCAGAATTACCATCGAGGTGATCATGGTCAAGGCGATCAGCGTGCCGCCAAAACCGGAGGAATACATCACGCAGCTGTATGTTTTTTTTTATACGAAGAAAATGAATAATCCCAGTCCGAAC
>JAQXRL010000252.1 GCA_029218505.1 Eubacteriales bacterium
CCTCATGATTCCCCTGTTCGATGACATTGCCGTCCTTTACCACCAAAATAATGTCGGCGTTCTGCACGGTGGACAGGCGATGCGCAATCACAAAACAGGTGCGCCCCTGCATCAGCGCGGTCATGGCGTTTTGAATGCGAATTTCCGTTCGCGAATCCACGTTGGATGTCGCCTCGTCCAAAATCAGCATCCTGTTTTGAGGAAGCATCGCCCGGGCAATGGTGATCAATTGCTTCTGTCCCTTGGAAATATTCACGCCGTCGTCAGAAAGCAGCGTGTTGTATCCTTCGGGCAAATGCTCTATGAACGAATGAATCTTCGCGGCTTTCGCGGCGGCAACCACCTCTTCCATGGTGGCGTCTTCGCGGCCATACGTGATGTTTTCCAGAATCGTTCCGTAAAACAGCCATGTATCCTGCAACACCATGGTGTACGCTCCCCGCAGGCTGTCCCGGGAAATCCGATGGATTTCCGTGCCGTCCACGAAAATTGATCCGGTTTGCGGTTCATAAAACCGCATCAGCAGATTGATCAGGGTGGTCTTTCCCGCACCCGTGGGCCCAACGATCGCCACGGTCTGTCCGGGCTTGGCATGCAACGACAAATTGTGCAACACCGTCTTCTCCGGAACATATCCGAATTCCACATTCCGGATTTCCACATCTCCGCAGGCGTCCGCAATCGTTTCCACATCCGGCGCATCCGGCGTCTCCGGCGTTTCGTCCATAATGCGGAAAATGCGCTCTGCCGCCGTAAACGCCGACTGAAATTCGCTGATGATGTTGGCAAATTCGTTGATCGGCCCGGCAAATTTCCGCGAATACATCACAAATTGCGTAACGCCGCCAATGGTAATAAACCATGCCGTTCCCTGGGAAACGGTTCCGTTTTGCGAAAACAAATACAATATGCCTCCGAAAATCATCACCAGGGAGATAGACAGATTGTTGATGAAGTTGACCGATGGGCCAATCATGGCGCCGTAATATTCCGCGTCGTAATATGCCTCCACCGCCTCGTCGTTGCGCGCGTCAAAGCGCTGTGTAATCGTTTCCGCGCGATGATATGCGCCGATGGTCTTTGCTCCGGACAGCATTTCTTCCGCAAAGCCATTCAATTCGCCCAGTTTTTTGGAACGTTTGCGAAACAGCGGCTGAATTTTCTTTGCCTTTTCCCGCGTGAAAAGAATGGAAATCGGCACGGTAATGGCAAAGACCAGAATCATGGGTTTGGAAATAATCCACATGAAATACAAAGACCCCAACACGGTATAAATGCTGCTGAGCACCTGCACCAAATCCGCAGAAAGCGACGCGTTTACGGTGTCGATGTCATAGGAAATGCGGCTGACAATATCGCCGGTGGGATGGGTGTCAAAATGGGATACCGGCAGGGTGGTCAGGTTTTCAAACAGCTGTTTTCGCATACGGTATATGATTTTCTGGCTGAGCTGAACCATTGTCCACGTAAGCAAATAGGCCAGCACCGCCGACGCACCATAACACAGCAGCATTTTCCAGAAATCCTGCATCACGACCCGCATCTGAACGCCGCCCACGGAAGAAATCGCGTCAATGGCTTCGCCCAGATACCTGGGCCCCAGCAACGCAAGATAGTTGGACGCCACAGACAGCGCCAGGCCCAGCGCGGCCAGCGGCCAATGCCGCAGCAGATACCCCAGAAGCCTTCGCAAAACGCGTCCGCTCGCCGTTTTCCGGGTTCTATTCAACGAAACTCCCTCCCATCTGAGACGCGCTGATTTCCCGATACACGTCGCATTCCCGAAGCAGTTGTTCGTGATCCCCCATGCCGATGATCTCTCCCTCTTCCAAAACCAGAATCACGTCGCTGTTCATGACCGAACTGACCCGCTGCGCCACGATTACGGAAGTGGTGTTTTTCAAAATGTCACTTTCGGCAATCGCGCACCGAAGGTTTGCGTCCGTCTTGTAATCCAGCGCGGAAGAAGAATCGTCCAGAATCAGAATTTCCGGAGCCGCCGCCAACGCGCGGGCAATGAGCAGCCGCTGCTTTTGACCGCCGGAAAGATTTGCGGCCTTTTGGGCGAGCACATGGGCATATCCTTCCGGAAGCGCGTTGATAAACTCCGCAGCCTGGGCGGTTTCCGCCGCCCGCACCACCATGTCGTGCGGAATATTTCGCCCGAACCGGATGTTTTCTTCAATCGTATCGGCATACAAAAAATCGTTTTGCAGCGCCACGCCGAATTTTTCGTGCAAAACGTCCTCCGGGATCGTTCGCACATCCCGGCCGCCAATGCGAATCGATCCTGCGTCCACGTCATACAGCCGCATCAGCAGGCTGACGATGGTCGTTTTGCAGCTGCCGGTCGCGCCGATAATCCCCAGCGTGCCGCCGCGGGACAGCGAAAAGCTGACGTGGCGCAAATCGTCCTTCTTCTTGTTGTACGAAAAACACACGTCGTCGAACACGATATATCCCTCTTCCTTCCGCGGCGGATACGTCTCCGGCGGAAGCACCGCCAAATCCTTGGGCGCATCCACGACCTCCTGAATCCGCTTTGCGGATGCGGAACTTTTCGTATACATCATAAAGATTCGGGTGATGGAAAGGGTCGCGGTGGAAATCATGGTAAAATACTGGGTAAACGCCACGATAACGCCCGGCTCGGTCTTGGCGCCCATCACGCGATACGCCCCCAGCAACACTACAAAGGTGATTCCCAGGTTCATGAACAGACTCATGGCGGGGTTGACAAACCCCATGGTCAGGCTGCCCTTTTTCTCGTCGCGCACCAGCTGCTTGTTTACGGCATCGTAGCGCGCGTGCTCATGCTGCACCTTGGAAAGCGCCTTGATCACGCGAATGCCCTGCACGTCCTCCCGCACGACGCGAATCATGCCGTCCACGGACCTTTGCATGTTCGTATACAGCCGGACGCCTTTCATCGACACAAAGTACACCACCCCGAAGATGACCGGCAACACGCCCAGCATCACCAGGGACAAAAACGGATCCATCATCAGCGTCACCACAATGCCGCCCATCAAAAGCAGCGGCGCGCGCACCCCAAGGCGTTGAATTCTGCCGATGAAATTGTGCACATTGTATGTATCCGTGGTAATCCTGGATTCCAGGGACGGAATCGTAAACGCGTCAATTTGCCTGCCCGAAAGGGTCATCGTTCGGGAAAACAGATCGTGGCGTATTTGCCGCGCGCTGTCCCGGGCAACCCTGGAAGCCATGCGATTTGCCTTGACGTTGCACACCAGCGCAACCAGCGCGCAGAAAATCATTCCAAATCCCCACGCCACGATCATGGACAGCCGGCCGTCATGGGGCACGATTTCGTCCAGGATATAGCTGAGAATATACGGAAGCGCCAATTCGATCAGCGTTCCCACCGTCTTGATCAAAAGCCCCGCCAGCATGCTCGCGGCAAACGGCTTCAAGTATCGAATCATAAACTTCATGTCTGTTCCTCATTCCCGGAAAAATACCCTCTGGCCCGGTTCGCGACCTTTTCCATCATGCCGGACAGCATCCGCATTTCTTCTTCCGTAAGATCCTGGGTAATATACTCATTCCAAAATCCCACCACCTGTTTCACGGTGGGCAGGACGTCCAACGCCTTTTGCGTGGGATATACCTGAATCACCCGCTTGTCCGTCTCGCTCTGCCGGCGCTGCACAAATCCCCGTTCTTCCAGATAGGAAATCTGACGCGTGACATTGCTCTTGTCCACGCATATGTGTTCCGCAAGCTGCTCCTGGGATATTCCCGGCCGGCTGCATATGTTCAAAAGATAACTGTGGTGCGGCGCGCAAAGCCCGATTCCGCGAAACTTCTCCCCGCGATACATCGCTCCGCATCGGCTGATCACGTTGATTTGCCGCATGAATGTAGGCATTTCCTTTTCTCCCTTCCAGAATCGTTGCGAACGCAACCATTATACTTCAAATCGGCGCGTTTCGTCAACAATCGCGCAAAAAAATTCCGGAACCACGTTTCCTGGTTCCGGAATTCCCGCCGGCGCTGGTGGGAACGATTCAGGTTCAATCCTTGATAATGGCGGCGACGATTACCACGTCCACATCGCCGGTGTTCTCCACGCCATGGCCGTGACCGCTGGCCGTAGACATTGCGTCTCCGGCGCATACGTCAAAATATGCGCCGTCATCGCACACGCGAGCGCAGCCTTCCACAAAATAAAACAGTTCCGTTTCATTTTCATGCACATGATATCCAATAGAGGTGCCCGGGGTCAGCCGGATGACGGAAAACAGGCGCGCATTGGCGGGCAGGGGCTTCGTCAGTCCCGTCAGCTGTACGATTCCGTTTCCTCCGCGCATGCTCTCCCGAACGCTGTGCTCCTGTTCCGATTTTCTCGTAATCATGAAATCCCTCTTTTCGCTGATCGTTTTTCCTTTCCAGGCAAATCACAAGAATCGCATCACCTTTGCCTGTTCTTCGGTTATTATACCACGAAGCGATCCCGTCAAACAATCGTCATTTTACATAATTCTCTTTCACATGTGAAAAAATGGTGCTATAATATCCTTGTCGGCATCCATTGGAGCCGTACCGGAAACCCTGGCAACCCCAATTTCGCAAGGTATCCCACAGGGAACCTGAACGGAGGTACGTATCATGAACAAATCCATTCTTCGCGTCACTAGGCTCTCGGTTTTCATCGCAATCATGCTTCTGATGTACTTTACGCCGCTGGGACTGATTCGCATTCCCCCAATCAATTTGACGTTATACTGCATCCCGGTTTTGACGGGCGTCCTGTTCCTCGGGCTTCAGGACGGGCTGATTCTGGGACTGTGTTTCGGCCTGCTCAGCACGTTGGGCGCGTTTACCAGCCCGTCCGCCTCGGTGGCATTGCTGATGTCCGCCAAGCCGTATAGTCCGTTTCTGGTTATTATAATGTCCATCGTGCCGCGCCTTTTGATCCCCACAGTGGCATATTTCGTGCAGAAAGCCCTGGCGCGCAAGGACAAGATCAGCTTGGTCGTGTCTGCCGCGGCGGGTTCGCTTACCAATACGGTCTTCTATCTGGGTTCCATGGTCTGCTTTTTCCTGTTGTGCGGCCTGGACAATTCCGCCATTCTTGCCGGCATTTTTGGCATTACAGGGCTGGGCGCATGCTGCGAGGCCATTCTGAACGCCGTGGTGGTTCCCCCCATCGTTTTGGCGCTCAGGCACGCAGGCAAAAAATTCGTCGGGAGATGACCCCATGATTCTTACATTGGATATCGGCAATTCCAACATTAAAACGGCGCTGTTTGACGGCATGGAGTTGATCAAATACTGGCGCTTGTCCACCAATCGCATGATGTCGTCGGATGAATACGGCATTTTGCTGATGAATTTGTTCAACCATGACGGCATAAACCCTTCCAGCGTGGAAGGCATTATGATGTCCTCGGTGGTGCCTTCCATCAATTTCACCATCGAGCACATGTGTCGGAATTACTTCGGCATCAATCCGCTGACCGTAGCCCCCGGCGTAAAGACGGGAATCAACATCAAATACGAAAATCCCCGGGAGCTGGGCGGCGACCGCATTGCCAACGCGGTGGCGGCTTACGAACTGTACGGCGGCCCATGCATCACCATTGACTTTGGCACAGCAACCTCCTTTGGCGTAATTTCCGCAAAAGGCGAATTCCTGGGCGGCGCAATCTGCCCGGGAATCAAGCTGGCCGCCGAAGCCTTGACGGAAAAAGCCGCAAAGCTTCCCCGTTTTGAACTGGTGAAACCCGATTGCGCCATTGGAAAAAACACCATCACCAACATGCAGGCCGGCATCGTCTTCGGATATGTGGGCCAGGTAAATTATCTGGTGGACCGCTTCCGGCAGGAATTGGGCGCGCCCACCGCGCGGGTCATCGCCACAGGCGGACTGGCGCTGCTGCTCTCCGAGGAAACGGACCGCATCGACGTGCTGGACGGATTGCTCACGCTGAAAGGTCTGTGCCTGATCTATGCCAAAAATCATGAATTGGCCGTATAATCTGCGGATGGAAAGCCCTTTGGGCGCGCTGTTTCTCGCTTCCGATGGCGAAGCGCTGACGGAAGTATCCTTCGGCGCAAAAAGTCTGGCTCAAAGGCCATGCGGCGTTCTGTTGGACGCGCAGCAGCAATTGACGGAATACTTCGCCGGAACCCGAAAGCGCTTTGATTTGCCCCTGCGCCCCGTCGGCACGCCGTTTCAGTTGGCAAATTGGCAGGCGCTTTCCGAAATTCCTTACGGGCAAACCGTTTCCTATCAGGACATTGCCTGTCGCCTTGGAAAACCGAAGGCTTGCCGCGCCGTGGGCTTGGCAAACCACTGCAACCCCATCTCCATCATCATTCCGTGCCATCGCGTTGTGGGAAAAAACGGTTCTCTCACGGGATATGCCGGTGGATTGAACGCAAAGCGTTTCCTGCTGGAATTGGAACACAAAGCCATGGAGGAAAATCGTGTCGAAATTTGAAGCCACGGTAGAGGACATTGTCTTTCGCAACGACCAAAACGGATGGACGGTGGCCGCCGTCCGCATGGATGGCTCGGAGCGCACCAGCGCTGTGGGCATTATGCCATTTTTGGCCGTCGGGGAACGCGTTGTCTTTGATGGCGAACTGGTCAACCATCGCGATTACGGCGAGCAAATCAAAGTAACTTCTTACGAAACCCAGCGGCCCGAAACGAAAACCGCCATAGAAAAATACCTGGGCAGCGGCCTGATCAAGGGCGTCGGGCCCGCCACAGCCAAGCTCATCGTGCAGCACTTTGGCAAATCCACGCTGGACATTCTGGAAAGCGAACCGGACCGGCTGTCGGAAGTGGAGGGCATTGGTCCCAAACGCGCCCGGCTCATCGGAGAGTCCTTCGCCATGAACAACGAAGCCCGCAACACACAGATCCTGTTGCAGGGCTGGGGAATCACCCCCAACCTCAGCGCGAAAATCATCAAGGCTTACGGCGAGATGACGGAAACGATCGTGCGCAAAAACCCCTATCGCCTGGCCGACGAGATCGACGGCGTGGGCTTTCGCACGGCCGACAGCATCGCCCGCAGCATGGGATATCCCGCCAACAGTCCGGAGCGCTTATGCAGCGGACTGCGATATGTTTTGGATCAGGCCATGTCCGGCGAAGGACACGTCTATCTTCCCAGGGAGGATCTGCTGCGGGACGCCGGGCGCATTCTGGGCGCGGAAACCGCCCTGCTGGACGATGCCGTTTCCGCCATGCTGCTGAACAAGGCGCTGGTTCAGGAAACCATCGAAAACCAGGCATGCATCTACCTTCCCCAGCCTTATAAGGCGGAATGCGAAACCGCCCGTCTTTTGCGCACGCAGATGCGCTCCATTCGAAAAAGCGCCGTTTCCATGCGGGATGTAGAAGACGAAATCGCCCGATATGAGATCTCCGAAGGCGTTTCCCTGTGCAAAGAACAGCGGGAAGCCGTGCGCACAGCCGCTACGGAAGGCGTTTGCGTCATCACGGGCGGTCCTGGCACCGGCAAAACCACCAGCATCAACGCCATCATCCGCCTTTTGGGCAAAATCGGTTCCGTAGAACTCTGTGCGCCCACGGGACGCGCCTCCAAGCGCATGCAGGAAGCCACCGGCCGGGACGCGCGCACGCTGCACCGGTTGTTGGAATATCGCGGCGACGAGGGCGGCTTTGCCCGAAACGAGGACGATCCCTTGGACGCCGGCACGGTGATCGTCGACGAGACGAGCATGGTGGATATCTTTCTGATGCGTTCCCTTTTGCGCGCGCTGAAGCCCGGCACGCGGCTGATCCTGGTGGGCGATGCGGATCAGCTGCCTTCGGTGGGCGCGGGCAACGTGCTCAAGGATATCATTGATTCCGGCGCCGTTCCCGTGGTGCGTCTGACGGAAATCTTTCGCCAGGCCCAGCAAAGCATGATCGTGGTAAACGCGCACCGCATCAACCATGGACAATACCCCATCATTCGCAGCCGGGATACGGATTTTTTTCTGGAACGCCGCGATACTCCTCGAGACGCCGTAAACAGCGTGCTGCAGCTGGTGCAAACAAGGCTGCCGGGCTATCTGGGCGTGGACAGTCTGAAGGGGATTCAGGTGATGGCGCCCATGAAGCGCGGCGACGTCGGCGTCTTTTCTCTGAACCGCATTCTGCAACAGACGCTGAACCCGCCGGATCGCGCAAAACCCGAACTGCACCGGGGAGACACCATCTTTCGCCTGGGCGACAAGGTCATGCAGGTCAAAAACAATTACGACATGCTCTGGACCCGGGACGGCGAAGAAGGCGACGGCGTGTTCAACGGGGATATCGGGTTTGTCACCCGCGTGGATCGCGACGGAGCCGGTCTGATGGTGCGTTTTGACGACGGACGCTGCGCGGAATACGAGGACGCCAGCCTGGGAGAACTGGAACTGGCCTACTGCATGAGCGTGCACAAAAGCCAGGGCAGCGAATTTGACGCGGTGGTGCTGCCGCTGATTTCCGGGCCGGATATGCTCATGTCCCGCAATTTGCTCTATACCGCTGTTACCCGCGCAAAGCGCCTGGCCGTCATCGTCGGCCGGGAAAGCTGCATCCGGCAAATGGTGGATAACAACCGCATTCTCCGCCGCATGAGCGCCCTTGCCCCCAGATTGCGAGGCGAATTGTGATGCGTTGGTTGCGCGAACTGCTCTATCCCAGCCGGGCGATGTGCCTGGGCTGCGGCAGCCTGGTGGGACAGGATCAGCCTTGGCTGTGCGGCGCCTGCCTGGAGGCCTTGGAAACATGCAGGCTTTCTTCCGAGGCAGTTTTTTCCCATGCTTCCATTCTCTCCGCATGCCATCCGTATCGTTACCAGCATCCCGTGGACGCGCTGGTTCGGCACCTGAAGTACAACAGCGTAAAGGACCTTGCGCCCCGCATGGCCGCAGACATGGTTCGCGCGTTGAATCCCTTGTGCCAAAGCGCGGACGTCATTATTCCCGTGCCCATGCATCCCCTGCGGAAAATGCGCCGCGGCTTGAATCACGCGGAGCTTTTGGCCCGCTATCTATCCGAAGCAACCGGCATCCCCCTGGAAACCTCTCTGCGGCGCAGCCGCTATACCCCGCAACAGGCTCGACTGTCCCATGAACAGCGCAAGCACAACTTGGACAACGCCTTTCGCGTCACGGACAGTTTGCAAGGCAAGGCCGTGCTGCTGGTGGACGATGTTTGCACCACCGGTACAACCGCCGAACAATGCGCGAAGGCCCTGCTCGCCGCCGGAGCGCGGCACGTATGCCTTGTTACATACGCTCTGGCCGCAAAAGGTTGACGGATGTCCCCGATGCGGGTATAATAAAAAGGCGAAACGGCTGTGTCCGTGGTTGAAAGTCGATGCCAGCCGCAGGCAAAGCGATCCACGTAAGCGGGAAAAATTTCCGTGAGCATGGTGCGGTCTAGATGTTAGTCCGGCCGGCGCTTGACGCCGAGAGGGTTAGTCGTGGGGAGGCATAACGCCTTATGAGCAAACGCCCCAGCCGGCGTGTGTGGGGTCAAAGACCAGGTCGGGCAGCCGTTTCGCGTTTTTCCCGAACAGAAGGACAAATCTTCATACGGCGCGGCAAGACAACCCTTGCCGATATCCATGGGATGTTGCGACATTCGATCCTGTTCGCCATCTTGCCGGGACCGGAGCGGCCTGTTTTGGACTTTGTCTCCCGCGGAGGAAAAGGCTGACAGGATTTGTGTTATCCGCCGCCTTTTCGTTTTGCAGCAAAATATGACAGGCTGCCCTGATGCCGAATGCCGCCTGTTTTCTGCGCATCGCGGAAAACGCCCGGCCCTGCCTTCCATCGTTGAAGGTTTCTCTTTTGACCGTCATTTCCGGAACGATGCGCCGCATCCTTGAAATCCATGGTCCTTGCGGGGGAATGCCCCTTTGAGGGGGCCAACCGTTTGAGAAACGTTTGTTTCCGGCATTCCAAAGCGGGACAGAAATCATCGCGAGAAACCTCCGCCGGTGTGGAAAAAAGGATTTCCGTCTCAAATTTTGGCCGTATGCTGATTTGCCATAAACCGCCCTTACAGGAGGAATCTTTATGCAGCTTGTTCCCGCCCGGATCGCCCGGGAAGCGCAGGATGGCGGCCCGTCCGAAGGGCTTTTTCTGCTGGGCGACGCCCGGAAACGTTTGAAAGAACTGACGGCTGAATACGCAGGTCAGGTTCAGTTGATTTACATGGATCCGCCCTATATGACCGGTGACCGTTATGTCATGCGGGTACGACAGGGCGAAGAGGATTGGAAAAGCGGCAAGGGATCTTTGGAACTTCCCGCCTTCGACGACACCATGCATCGGGAAGAATACCTTGCCATGATGCGGGAAATTCTCGTGCTGAGCAAAGAATTGTTGCGCCCGGAAGGCATGTTGTTCCTGCATGTGGATTTTCGCGCCCAGCCGTACTTGCGTCTGATGCTGGATGAAATCTTCGGCGAAGAAAACTTTCTCAACGAAATCATCTGGGCATATCAAACGGGCGGGCGTTCCCGGCGGTACTTCAGCCGGAAGCACGACGTGATTTTGTTTTATCGAAAGAGCGCCGCATACAAATTCGACATTGATGCCGTTCGAGAATTGCCCATGCAGCCCAAAAGCAACCATATGCGCCGGCATGTTGACCCGGACGGCCGCGTATACCGCTCCATTTCGGCAAATGGACGCACGTATACGTATTACGACGACGACCCCGTGGCGCCTGGCGACGTATGGGATGACGTGAGTCATTTGCAGCAAAAAGACCCGGAGCGCACCGGATATGACACGCAAAAGCCGTTGGCCTTGCTGAATCGCATTCTCAAATGCGCCTCCCAGGAAGGCGACTTGGTGCTGGATCCATTTGCCGGATCTTCCACCACGCTGGAATCTGCAAAGCGGTTGAACCGGCGTTTCATTGGCGTGGATCTGTGTCCGCTTACGCTGAATATTGCCCGAAGAAGGCTGGAGGGCGCAAAGGTCACGTATGATGTGCCGCCCTGTTTGCAAATTCCCGCCTGCTCCGCCTGCATTCAGCCTGGCGTGGGGTTCTATCATGTGACGCTGAACAGTTTCGGAGACGAACCCGGCTGGGAACGGCAAATCGACGGTTGGGCCGTCGGATACATCGAAGGCGACAGCTTCCGGGTTCTGGAACGTTTTACGCGATCCAAAAAGGAACCGGCGCTGCAAAAAACCTTGCGCCTGCCCGTCTTTTCCGGCAATCCTGCCGTGCTTGTGTATAAGATTGACGGCTACTGTTACGGTTATTTCGCGGATACACCCTTGTGAATTAACAAACGGCGTGTATAATGCGTACAAATATAGAATCGTACCAGAAGGGAGATGTCCTCATGGCAAAGATTACCATCGACGCCGGACGTTGCAAGGGCTGCGGGCTATGCATTGATGCCTGCCCCAAAAAGATCCTGAAGGCATCGGACAAAATCAATGCAAAGGGCTATCATGCCGTGGAATGCGCGGAACCGGAAAAATGCATTGGCTGCGCTTCCTGCTACATGATGTGCCCCGATTGCGTCATTACCGTGGAAAGGTAGGCATGACAAATGGATCGTCAGATGATGAAGGGCAATGAAGCGATTGCCGAAGCTGCCGTGCAGGCAGGCTGCAGATATTTCTTTGGCTATCCCATCACGCCCCAGAATGAAATTCCCGAATACATGTCCGCCCGGCTGCCCGAAGTAGGCGGCGCGTTCGTACAGGCGGAAAGCGAAGTCGCCGCCATCAACATGGTCTACGGCGCGGCGGGCACCGGCGCCCGTTGCATGACCTCCTCCTCCAGCCCGGGAATCTCCTTGAAGCAGGAAGGCATTTCCTATATCGTAGGCGCGGAACTTCCCTGCGTCATCGTAAACATGGTGCGCGGCGGCCCAGGTTTGGGATCCATCCAGCCCGCCCAGTCGGACTATTATCAGGCCACCCGCGGCGGCGGTCACGGAGATTATCGCATGCCCGTATTTGTGCCAAACAGCATTCAGGAAGCGGTGGAATTGACCCAGCTGGCCTTTGACGTGGCGGATCAGTACCGCACGCCCTGCATGGTGCTTGGCGACGGCATCATCGGTCAAATGATGGAGCCGGTCAGAATGCCGGAATACCATGGCCGCAAGTTGCCCGCCAAGGATTGGGCCGCCACGGGATGGAAAAACGGCTGCGGCAGAGACCGCGCGATCATCAATTCCCTGTATATCGAACCGGATCGCTGTGAACAGCACAACCTGAAGCTGCAACGCAAATATGATCTGATTGCGGAAAACGAGACGATGTGCGAACAGATCATGATGGAGGATGCCGAATACGCCATTGTGGCATACGGCACCACCGCCCGCATTGCCCTGACGGCCATGCGCAAAGCGCGCGCCGACGGCATGAAGGTGGGACTGATCCGCCCGATCACCGTATGGCCCTTCCCCACCGAAATCATTTCCAGCGCGGCAAAGCGCGTGAAAGGCATACTGACCGTGGAAATGTCGCTGGGACAGATGGTGGACGACGTCCGCCTGGCGGCAAACGGCGCCTGTCCGGTGGAATTTTATGGCCGCACCGGCGGAATGGTTCCCGGCGTAAAGGAAATCTACCAGCAAATCCAGCAAATGGACCGCGAACACCGGAAGGAGGAGTTGTAATGGCGGTTTTCAAGCGTCCCAACATGCTCATCGACGTGCCGCTGCATTACTGCCCCGGCTGTACTCACGGCATTATTCACCGCCTGGTTGCAGAAGCGCTGGATGAATTGACGGAGCAGGACAAGGTCATCGGCGTGGCGCCGGTGGGGTGCGCAGTGTTTGCATACAATTATTTCAACTGCGATATGTACGAGGCCGCCCATGGCCGCGCGCCGGCGGTTGCCACCGGAATCAAGCGCGTCCAACCGGACAAGGTGGTATTCACATATCAGGGCGACGGCGACCTTGCTTCCATCGGCGC
Source organism: Eubacteriales bacterium (assembly GCA_029218505.1). Classification (GTDB taxonomy): domain Bacteria; phylum Bacillota; class Clostridia; order Christensenellales; family Aristaeellaceae; genus SUG1456. The sequence continues at coordinate 12,943 of JAQXRL010000252.1, forward strand.
GGCGGAAATTGTGCACGCGGCAACCCGCGGGGAAAACATCACGGTTATCTTCGTCAACAATGCCATTTACGGCATGACCGGCGGCCAGATGGCTCCCACCACGCTGCTGGGGCAGAAGACCACCACGTCTCCCCTGGGCCGCAGCGTGGAAAGAAACGGCAATCCCATCCGGGTCAGCGAAATGCTGGCTACCCTGGACGGCCCCAGCTACATCGCGCGCGTGTCCGTACACGACGTAAAGAACGTTGTTGCGGCAAAAAAAGCCATCAAGCAAGCCTTCCAAAACCAAATCGACGGCAAGGGCTTTTCTTTGGTGGAAGTCCTGTCTACCTGCCCCACCAACTGGGGACTCACGCCCAAGGAAGCCTTGAATTGGCTTACGGAAAACATGATTCCGCAGTATCCGTTGGGCGTAAAGAAGGAGGTCTGACAGATGGAAATGCAGCTCATCGTCGCCGGCTTCGGCGGACAGGGCGTGCTGCTCATGGGTCAGCTGATGGCCTATGCCGGCATGCTGGACGGGAAAGAAGCCTCCTGGATGCCCGCTTATGGGCCGGAAATGCGCGGCGGCAGTGCAAATTGCTCCGTAGTGATCTCCGACGAACCCGTGGGCAGTCCCAAGGTGGAAGACGCAGATGTGGTCATCGCCATGAACCGTCCCTCCATGGAATTGTTTGAAAAAAATGTCGTGCCCGGCGGCCTGCTGTTGTACAACAGCTCTCTCATTGACGTAAAGCCTTCCCGCACGGACATTCGCGTAATCCCGGTTCCCTGCAACGATATCGCCGATGAAATGGGCAACAGCCGCGTGGCAAACATGGTCATGCTGGGCGCGCTGTTGGAATGCACAAAACCTTTCGACACCGAGCTTCTGGTGGAAGCGCTCCGTCATAAGCTGGGCGCGAAAAAGGAAAAACTCATTCCCTTGAACCGCGAGGCGATTCAAAAGGGCATGCGCGCCGCCCAATAGCTTTTCACCCCCCGATGCCAAATAGGCGTCGGGGGGTTTCAGAAATGCGCGCATCCATTTCTTTTGCAGAATTGTTCACAAAAACCTGTACAATTTCAGCAGGATTTGTGGTATAATACTATTTAGGAATTGCATCCGCGCTTTGCATTGCTTGGATCAATCGCGCGTTCCGCGAAAAGAGCATTGCCCGAGGCCGGGAAAAGCTGCGAATCGGAACGCATGGAACTCGTAGGGAGGCTTTTTCATGTTGCTGAATTATGGAGACATTGTAAAAATGCGCAAAACGCATCCCTGCGGAAACGATCTTTGGAAGGTTGTGTATGTGGGCGCAGACATCAAAATCCGCTGCGAAAAGTGCGGACGCATTGTCATGTTGGAGCGCCCCGTATTCGAAAAACGCGTAAAGAAGATCGTGGAAAGCGCGCCTTCTCAGCCTTCAATGGAATGAAAAGAGCGATCAAGTGGCTGGCCATTGCTTTGCTGGCCGTGGCGACAGGATTCCTTTTGCGCACGTACGTCTTTCGCATTGTGAAGGTTGCGGGGACTTCCATGCAGGAAGCGCTGGTTTCCGGGGATCTTGCGCTGGCGACTGCGTTGGACGCCTCCACGCGCAACGGTCCTGACCGCGGAGATGTCATGCTGTGCCGCTTCCCCAACAGCCAAGATGTTTGTATCAAGCGCGTCATCGGGCTGCCCGGGGAACGGGTGGAAATTGTGCAAGGCGTGGTATACATCAACGGCTGCATGCTGGAGGAAGCCTATGCCGTTCCGGACAGTTCCAACGCTTCCATCACGCTGGGCAAGGACGAATATTTCGTGCTGGGAGACAACAGAATTCAAAGTTACGACAGCCGTCAGGCGGACGTCGGTCCCCTGAAAAAAACAGATTTTCGGGGGAAAATTCAAATGGTAGTATGGCCCATCGGGCGAATACATGCCGTGAACGCGGGCAAAGGAGAGATATGCGCAATGGAAAACAACGACAATCGCACCCCACAGGAAACCCTTTCGGAAAACGAAAACAAGGCGCCGGAAAACGCCCAAAAACCCGCAAAGCCGAAAAAAGGATTCTGGCGGGAAGTCCGCGAATGGATCGTATCCTTGGCCGTAGCGCTCCTGGTTGTTTTCGTCATTCGCACTTTCTTTTTTACCATCATTCGCGTAGACGGCGGTTCCATGGAACATACCCTGGAAAACAACGAGCGGCTCTTTGTCACGGTATTGGACGTGCGGTTGGGGAACATTGATCGGAATGACGTGGTAATCTGCCATTATCCGGATCGTTACACAAAGTATCTTGGCGGCCTGATTACCACCAAGACATACTTTGTCAAACGCGTGGTTGCCGTTCCCGGGGACTGCGTATATCGGGAAAACGGCGTCACATACGTAAAATATACAGACGAAAACGGCGAAACCATCCTCGAGGCCCTGGACGAAAAGAAAGCCTCTGCTTATTCCAGGGATCCCGATTACGGGGAATATGTGCTGGGAGAGGATGAATATTTTGTCGTGGGCGACAACCGATACAACAGCCACGATTCTCGAGACTGGAACGACAACGATCCCAGCAGAGACGTCGGCCCCATCACGGAGGATATGATCGTCGGGCATGTGCGCAACGTCATTTGGCCGTTGAACGCCATTCGCAAGGTGGAGTAGTTTCCCTGCGCGCAAACAAAACAGCAACGGAGGAAACCCCAAAATGCCGAACAGAAAAAACCGTGGGAAGATCAAAAAGCGAATGATTTCCATCATCGCATTGGTTCTTGTGGCTTTTTTGACCATCACATCCGTTTTCTGCTATATCGCCGCCGCCTTCGCCGAAGAAGCGGACTTGCCACGGGATCAGTACACGCTGCAAATGGAATTTCTACCGGAACAACAGGCGCTGCACATTCAGCAGCGCCTGGTTTTTCACAACCGCGCCAATCAATCCATGGACAGCGTGGAATTTTTCCTCGCGCCCAACATCTTTCGCCGGGAAGACGCCATCTTTTATGAAAGCAGCGACATGGATCGAATTTTTCCGGCAGGATATACGCCCGGCGGCATAGAGTTCAGCAGCATCACCGTCAATGGCGCCGCAACAACATGGGCGATGGTTGGCGAAACCGAAATCTATCTGCGCGTATATGCGCCGTTGGAACCGGGTGAATCCTGCGAATTTGCGTTTACCTATATGCTGCTGCTCACCGAAAACCGCGCCTTCACCGGTGCGTATGAAACGGATTGGCGTCTTAGCGCATTCTATCCGGCTGCCTGCGTATATGACGCGGAAGCAGCTGAATTTCTTCGCACCTCTCCCCTTTCCTACACGCATTGGCTTTATACCCAGGCGGCGGATTATTCCGTATCCATTACCTTGCCGGACGAATACTTGCTTGCCTGCACCGGCACGGAAACCAGCTTCTCCAACGCAGACGGCACGATTTCCTGGACCGTGCGCGCAGAAAACGCAGTGGAGTTCTCCATGGCCTTTTCCAAACGCTGGCGCCTTCGGGAAACCACCACCGATTCCGGCATAACGTTGCGCATCTATGCCAACAACCGAAGCGGCGCAAAGCGCGCGGAAACCATTGCGCAGGATACCGTTGCGCAATTGGAAGCCTGGTTTGGACGATTCCCAACCGGCGGCATCGATATCGTGCAATCCGATTACGCGTTGGAAAGCCAGAGCTTTCCCGGAGTCGTATGGCTGTCGTCCGATTTGATGGATTCCCATCAGCAGGAACGCATGGCGCACGTTTTGCGTTTTTCCATCGCCCAGCAGTATTTCGGCCTCGCCGCCCGGGGAGAACCTGTGACGGACGCCTGGTTGTCTGACGCGGTATGTGAGTATCTCGCCTATTTGCTGCTGGAACAGGCAGACGGCCATAGCGCCCTGTTAAAGCGCATGCGCCGCGATGTTTTGCCTTCCCTGAACGTCACCATTCCAGGCAATTTGTACATCACCAGCGACGCATCCCTATTCGCCAATTCTGCCAAGGAATATCAGATCGTGGTAAAAAATCGCGGCGCAGCGGTGTTGCATCAATTGCGTCAGGCCATGGGCCTGGAGGAAATGCTGCTGGGACTGCGAAATTTCTATGAAATGCGCAACTCCAAAGATATTCTCACGGAGCTGGATTTCGTTCAGGCCCTGAACCAGGCGGATGGAGGCAGTTGGGAAGCCTTCCTTACGGATTGGGTTTTCAACTTGGATGAATACACGCAGTATACCAAGGATTGGTTTGTGGAATAATGCACGGCGCTTGTTCCAGCCATAGCCACCTATTCTTTCTTGCGCAATCCCCATACTTTGTGAAATCTTTTTCTTCATGGCTCCCAGCGGAACTGGGGGCGCCGATGCAGCGAAGTCAACCCCACCTGCTGAACGGGCGGTTTGACCAAGCCCTATCAGGGCTTCACTCCAGTGTCCGCCCTCGAAAGAGGGAATCGAGATGATCAATCACACGCTTTGCTTCGCAAATCCCCTTTCCGGGGATTCAAATTGCATTCTATTCGCACTTGTACAATTAC
>JAQXRL010000253.1 GCA_029218505.1 Eubacteriales bacterium
TTTTCAGGATGGTGTTGAAAATGGCAGGATGTTTGGGGAGAATTCAGGAAGCATGTTCCTTCATGACGCCAAGAGAACGGCAAGCCGCCGAATATGTATTGGCCAACCCCGCGCAAGCTGCAGCAATGTCTGTGGAAGAATTGTCCGCCGCCAGCGGATCCAGCACCGCCTCCGTGCTGCGCATGTGTCGGAAGGTGGGTTTGGGCGGCTACCGGGATTTTGTTCGCCTGTTGTCCAGCGATGTGGCGCTGCGGGAACGTGGCGAGGTGTCCTTTGGAGAAATACATCCCGGCGATTCCCTGGAAGCCATCGCAGGAAACGTCATTCGCAACAGCACCTATGCCCTGGAAAACACCCTGTCCATCCTGGATCAAGAAGAGCTTCGCCGCGCGGTAACGCTTTTGTGCAAGGCACGCCGCATTGATTTCTATGGCGTCGGCGCATCGGGAAACGTGGCGCAGGATGCGTACAGCAAGTTTCTGCGCATTGGCGCATTGTGCACCACCAGCGCAAATCCTCACACCCAGATTCTAACCGCAATGAGCCTGACGCCGCAGGATGCCGCAATTCTGATTTCCTATTCCGGAGAAACGCTGGACATGCTTTCTTTGCAACAGGTAATCCGTCAACGCGGCACACCCACAATTTCCATTACGCAATATGGCTCCAACGCGCTGGCCACCGCTTCGGACATCCGCCTGTTTACCACTGCTTCCGAACCTCTGGTGCGCAGCGGTCCTATGACTTCCCGCCTGTCTCAAATGGTCATGCTGGATATTCTCTATATCGCGGTTTGCACCGAAAAGTTCGACCAAATCAAGGGCGCTTTGGATGAATCCCAGCATCTAATGCAAAAGAAACACACCAAATAGCCTTGAAACATGGCCTGCCCGCCGGCATTGGCGTTTTTCCGCAATCGCTCAGGGAATCTCTCTGCGCCAATCGCCGTCCAATTTCAGCGCATGCGCCGCCGCCCCGTACAATGCCGCATCGGGAATGTTTTCAGCGGCCACCACGTCCGTCCCTTCCAGCGCCTTGGCCAACGGCTGTCGAAACAAATCCATCGAATACGCCATTTGTCCGCCCACCACCAATCTTTGCGTGTGGTGCTTCCGCATTCTGGGCGCCAACGCTGCGCCCAATGCTTCGCCCATTTCCGCAAACACATCCAACGCCACAGCATCCTGCCTTTGAGCCATTTCCCGTGCAGTCGTGGGCTTGCCCGTGCGCCGCTGGTATTCTCTCGCCACGCCCGTGCCGGACGCCAGGTTCTCCAACACGCCATCCCGAAACGGCATATAGCACAGGATGTCATAGGGACGGCCGTTTTCGTTGACCAGAACTGCGCCGTCCTCCATCACGGAATACCCAAGTCCCGTCCCCAGCGTGACTGCCGCGCAATTGGGACATTTTTTTCCCGCGCCGTGCAACCATTCGCCAAGAAGATATGCATTCGCATCCGAAAGGAACGTCACCGGCACATCCGGTGCCAGATCACCCCGGAGACGAATTTCCTCCCGAAGGGGGATGCCCCGGATGGCCGCATACTTTTTCGTCATGTCAGACACGCCTTCATCATAGCGAAATGGTCCAGGCGTACTCACGGCTACGGCGGTCACTTGCGCGTTCTTTCCCAGTTCCCGGACAAATCCGCCAAGAACATGCAGGATTTCCGCCTGGGCGCCAAATGAATTTACGGGAACCTGACGGGTCTGCGTCAGCGGCAGGGCGTCCTGCCCAAACAGTCCGCCCTTGATGTTGGTTCCGCCCATGTCCAGCGCCAGAATCGCATCCGTCATATCACGCTTCCTCCAGGCGCAAACGCCATACTTCGCCAAAATCCCCTCGATTTTCCGCCGACATGCGCAACACATATTCGCCTGGCGCGGACAGCTCCATCCATTGCGTATCCACGTCCGTCAAGGATTCCGCATCTGTGGAAATCGCCGCCCTTGCCTTTTCCGGGCCCGACGCCACAAGGAATACGCCTCCGTCGCGGTCATCCCATGGTTTCAGCCAGGCGGCTTCCTGAATATTGCCCACGTTGGCGCGAATTTGCAAGCGTTTTGCGCGTATCGTGCCGCCGTTTTGCAGCCGCAGACGCGTCCCGTCCTCCGTTTCCGCCTCCACCCAGTTGAATTCCGCGTCCAGGTACTTGGGTGGATTCGTTCCGTTCATGGGAACGTTTCCCACCGCCACAAGCGGCATGTTGGCGGAATTTGTGCCCGTTCCGGGCGTGCGGAAGGCAATGATTTCCCCTCGCCTTGCCGCGTCCTGAACCGCCACGGACGCTTCTCCGCGCACCTCTCCCAGCAGGCGGTTTCCGTTGCCGTCCACGGGCTTATCTCCATCGCCCGGCTTTCGCTCGCCCCGCAGCAGATGCCCCCAGCCCATCGCAAATTCGTCTGCATCCAGCGTGACAACCCGATCCGGCTTTTTCTCCGGACGAGGCTGTTTGAACCATTCCCCCAGTTTCACATAGCTTTCCGCGCCTGGACGCAGCACGCCATCCGGCCCGCAGAAGCCGAAATCGCTCATTTCTACCCGGCGGAATCCGCCCGGGAACCACCATGGCGCGCTTCCGCGCACATTGGTTGCTTCAAATACGCGATACAGCTTGCGCAAATATTCCGTCTGCTCCTCTTCCTTCCAATGGAAGGGCCGAGAATTTTCGTTGTCCCACACCAGCTTGCGCCAACGGACATCCGTAAGACTCGAGCCATATTCCGACCAGACCACGGGCTTTCCCCGCGTGGTCATTTCCAAGGCAAGGGCAATGGCGGAAGCATTGCACACGCCGTTCTCATCGTTGGACACGCTGTAGCCTTCCGGGCTGGAGAAGTCGATATGCTTGCATGTCGCGGTCAGCGCGGCGCTGTTTTCCCCAATGGGGCCCATTCGATAGGCAATGAGATGTTTGGGATCCACGCGGCGAATGTCGGAAACGGTATCGTTCCACTTGCGGCTGGCAAAATCATCGATAAACCGCCGGTAGGCGCAAACCTTGATGCGCCATGGGCCCTCTGCATGAAACTGCTCTATGGGCGGGGCAACAACGCTCCCATCCTCGCTGCGATCCACCGGCATGCCCCAATCCGCTTCCGCGTTGGCAATGCTGCCGTAACGATCCACAATCCAATTCGCCCAATCCCGGTCCCATGTATTCATAAACTGCGGAGAATAGAATTTTGATCCCACTTCCCACGCCAGATCATGGCTAAACAGCACCGGATTGTCCAACAAATCCGCCGCCTTCAGGAACCGCCGGAAAGCCTCCGGCTGATAGTGCAGCGGTGAAGTGACGTTGCAATAGCTCAGGGACAATTTCATCCCGTGACGTTCGCAGCGCAGCAGAAAATCCTTCAGCGTATCGATGGAACGCCCCATGACATTTCCGTCCACGCGGGTAAACAGGCAATTCAGGCCCATTTCTTCCATCAACGCCATGTCCCGTTCCACTTCCAGGGGATCGTAATTGGCCTTGTCCAGCCATCCCATCCAATAGTCCTCGAATTCAAATCCGGGATAGTAGTGCGGCCAATAGTTGATGCCAAAGGCAAACCAGGGCTTTTCTCCCAGCATGAACTCGCCGTTTTGAACCCGCACGAATTCTTCCGGCCGCGCCTGCTTCTTTTCGGGCGCGGAAAAAGCATGCTCCGTGCAGTCAATTTCTTCGTTTTCATAGACGAGCCGGGTTTCCACCGTATATTCCCCATAGGCCGGCGCGGCGAAATCCACCGAAATCTCCGTCATGTCGCCAGGCAGCGCCAATTCTTCCCGCGCCGCAAAGAACGCTTCCCCGCGCGCTCCCCGCACGCGACATTCCACCCGCACCGGCAAATATTCCGCGTTTTGGTTCAGAATTTTCGCACCCAGGCGCATCCTCTCGCCGGGCTGCGTGACAAAGCGGTCGCTTCCCGCTTCAAACAAATATAGACCCCTGTGCAACACCCGCAGCAGTTCTTCCAGCACGCCCCGCATGCCGGGTATATTCAGGATGTCCTGTCTCTTCCATCCGATTCCCGCTCCGCATGCGCCTCGGGTGGTGGGCATGACATATCCGAAGCGGTTGCCGTCCACGCCCAGGCGCTTCATGCGCACATCGGACAGCATGATGTATGCCAGCGCTCCTCTGCGTCCTTCCGCCCGGCCGCCTTCTCCCATCATCTGAATCAGCGGTATGTAACGGTTTCGATGCTCCATGCCATATCCCAACCCATGGGGACGCGCCGACGGGCACACCACGCGCTCCGGCGCCTGCAGCGACACATTTCCCGTCACCATGCGCTGATCCGGCTCCGTCATGCATGCCGCCGCATCCGCCACTTCATATACCTTGTAAGACGGCGTAAAGCCTTCCATGACGATGGGATACATCTTTCCGGAAATCGCCGCGTCCAGCACCTGATCGCCAAGGGGGACATCCACAAAACCGTCGCCCTGCCGTTCCACCAAATGCGCAAACAACGGCCCGCCCAGGGTCAGCACGCGCCCGCCCTGCTTCCAGTAATTTTCCAGCGCCTTTGCGCACATCGCCGGCACGGATTCGGCATGCGGCAGCACAAGCAGAAACCCCAGGGACGTTATATCCTTCGCACAAAACTCCTCCGCGCCAATTTCATGCACCAGATATCCCATCTCCATCATGGCGCAAATCAGCTGTCGCGCCGCTTCCGGCGAAAAACCCGGCCGCTCATCCATCAGCACCGCAATCGTTCTGTCCGGATCCGCCATTCGTTTGGCTTCGGCCATGTTGGCCCTGTACCGCTCGGAACCATATTTCATCGCAATGTCTCCTTCGCAAATCGACCGCACGCACGGCCTGTATTCACAAACGCTCCGTCCGTCTGGACAGGATTTCCGATGAATATTATACCGTAATCGTATTATTTTGTCAACTAATGTATATTATGTCGTATTTATTTTTCATCTAATGCCTTCAGGACGGCTTCCTTCACCTGGCGCGCCAATACGCGAGCGCCTTCCTCTGTTTCATGAATCAAATCATCCCGGCGAATATATTCGGGATGGGCGGCCATGGTAGCGTGCAGATCGTTGACTGGGATATTGTGTTTTGCCATAATGCCCAGGGCAATTTCGTTGTAAGCATCGATGTCGTCGTTGCGAGCCGTGGGAAACGCCGGGTCAACGGGCGTAATGGTTGCCCAAATAATTTTGGCCTTGGGAAAGCGTCCGTGGAATTCCACGATCAGGCGTTCCAAATTGCGGGCGTATTCTTCCTTGGAAACGAGGCATTCGCCATCGATGGTGCGGCGCGTCACATCCCACAGGCCATTGTTCCAATGCACCGCCACCACATCCTCCGGGTTTTCGGCCAAATTTGCCCATTCCCACATATTCCGCAAGGTATACAGGCTGAAACGGCAATTTTCTTCCGGCCACACCACATTCATGCGATCGCCCATTTCCTCCCGAACGTATTTGCAGTAAAACATGCGAATGGAATCTCCAATCAAAAGCAACGTATCCATAGAAATCCCCTCCATTTTTCGAAATTTTTTCTTATTCATGGTATCTCGTGATTTTTTCCACGTCAACGCAAAAATCCATCATTCTTTCGCAAATTTCTACAAATCTTGCGAAAGAAATGCGTCGTCCCGCCAGCCATGTTTTACGACTGACGGGACGCGGATCCCGGGATGGGATTCAAGGCGGATTACAGGCCCTTTTCTGCCTTGTACAGTTCTGTGAACTGTTCTTCGTAGGTCAAACCGCCGATGCTGTCATACTCCGCCACATATTGGTTGTACAGATCGGTGATATCGCCTTCGGCAACGGTGGCGTTGGCGAACAGTTTCATCACCACATCGGTCAGGGTAGAACCCAATTCAATGGCAATGGCAGGCGTGCTGTAAATCACCGCGGCGTTGGCCATCTGATGCTCTTTGGCATAGTTGATGGCATCCACCGTAATGGGCGTCAGGGTGCGCAATTCAAAGTTATCATCCGCATGCACAATGCTCCACAGAATCCATCCGCCATCCGTGCGCTGGTTTGCAATATCCGTGTACTTGCCGATGTATTCGAACTTTTCGTTCTCCTGATCGATCCACTGATAATGCATGCCTTCAATGCCCAGATAGGTCATGGTGCCGCCGTCTTTGCTGTACATGAAGTCGATGAGCTTGATGGCCGCTTCCGGATTCTTGCAGGCAGCGCTTACGCACACCCATCCGCTGTAATTTACAATGTACCCACCGTTGGCGCCATCGTTGTCCGTGATGTTGACGTATACAAAGCTATTTTCGTCCACGCCTTCCTCAGTGTAACGGCTAACCCAGTTGTTGGTCATGCCTGCGGGAGACCAGGCAGCTGCGCCGGCAGTGCTATTCCACAGATATGCAAACTCGGTGGAGGCGTCGGCAACCACGGCAAACTCCGTGTCCATGCAGCCGTTCTGATAGAAGTATTGCATCAGTTCCAGCGCTTCCTGGAATCTGGGATGCTTGATGATGCTTTTGCAAGTGCCCGTCTCCTCATCGTAGTACATAGAATCCCAGCCACGTACCGGAATCCCATAAGCGGTGAAAATGGGAGCAAACATGCCGGAAGAAGCATCCTCGGCGCAGAAACCGAAGGTGTCGTCCTTGCCG
>JAQXRL010000254.1 GCA_029218505.1 Eubacteriales bacterium
AATCTATCTCATGCAGAACACGCTGAACCTCTCCGCGAGCGAGGTTATCAGCACATACGTTTACAAGATGGGTCTGGGCTCCGGCGCGTCGAACGACTATTCGTATTCCACGGCGGTGGATATGTTCAACTCCATCGTGAACCTGATTATGATTACGAGCGCCAACTACATATCGCGAACTGTCGGCGAAACGAGTCTTTGGTAAGGAGGGACGGATATGCTGGTCAGACGCAGAAAAAACAAGGTGCGCAATTCGCTGGATGACCGAATTTACTATGTGTTCTGCTACGCGTTCTGTATCCTGCTTACGCTGCTGGTGCTGTATCCTTTGATTTACATCGTATCCTGTTCCTTTTCTTCCGGGCAAGCGGTCAGCAGCGGAAAGGTATTTCTTTGGCCGGTTGGGTTTTCCCTGGAAGGCTATCGGCGCGTCGTCACCTATGACGGCATCTGGCGCGCTTATGGCAACACGTTATTGTATACGGTCGGCGGAACGCTGCTGCATATTTCGCTGGTCATGATCTGCGCATATCCCCTGGCCCGAAAAGGCCTTCCGCACAAGGGATTTTTTATGGTGTTCTTTACCATCACCATGATGTTCAGCGGCGGACTGATTCCGTCTTATCTGCTGATTCGAAATTTGGGAATGCTCAATACAATCTGGGTCATGCTGATTCCCGGCGCATTCAGCGCGTACAACATGGTGGTCGCCCGCACGTTTATTCAAAACACCATTCCGGATTCCCTGCTGGAGGCCACCCAAGTGGATGGCTGCAGCGACACGCTCTATTTCTTTCGGTTTGTGCTGCCTCTGTCGAAGGCCGTAATCGCCGTCCTGTCCATGCAGGTGGCCATCGGAATTTGGAATTCTTATTTTAATGCGTTTATTTATCTTTCCAACGAAAAGCTGTATCCGCTGCAAATCCTGCTGCGCAACATTTTGATTCTCAGTCAAATCAGCGCGGAGGATCTGGCAGATCCGGAGGAAGCACAGGCGCTGCAAGGCATGGCGGATTTGATGAAGTATGCCCTGATCGTGTTTTCCACGGTGCCCATCTTGTGCGTATATCCATTCGTGCAAAAATATTTCGTAAAGGGAATTATGATTGGTTCCTTGAAGGGATAGTTTTGCCCCCGGAAGTGTACAGGCCCCGGAATTGCGCCGGGGTCATTTTGTATTTTTTTCGAAAGCACAAAATGAAATAACTCGCGGTGGAAAATCCGGTTTCCAGCGCGATCTCCGTAATGGACTTGTCCGAATCCACCAGCAGCGCCGTCGCCCTGCTCAGCCGCATTGCGCGAACATACGCCGGGAAAGAATCGCCCGCCGCCTTCGCAAAAAAACGCGAAAACGTGGAAACGCCCATGTCCAGATGCGCCGCGACGTCTCCGCAGGAAATCTCCTCGTCCAGATGCTCCTCGATGTAGGAAAGCGCGGCGCGCAGCCGAAACAGCGTGCGGTCGTCAATTGCGTCCGACTCTCCCTGGCGATGCCATGCGCGGATAAACCACAGCAGCACCTGGCCGATGTAGGCGCGAACCGCCATCTCGTAACCATACGTTTCGCCCTGCCGTTCCTGCAAAATGCACGCAAGAAGTTCGCCCATTCTGCTGCCCTCCAGCTGTTCCTTGGTATACACGTAAGAATGCTGGCCGCTGAAATGCAGATAGGGAAACATATACTTCATTTCATATACCGGCTGGTTCACCGAATACAGCGCCTCCGGCGTAAACTTCAACACCAGGTAACTGCTGACGCTCTTTTCCAAGGTGCGCGTTTGATGGGGCTCCATGGGATGAATCAACGCAACATCGCCCTGATTCAGGGCAAAGGTACGGCGCTCGATCATCAGTTCATAGCTGCCTTCCAGGCAATACAGCAATTCAAAGCAGCGGTGCACATGGGCGTGGGCCACCGTCCGCTCCCCCTCTGTCTTCGAAACAAAGCATTCGCATAACCCGCCCAAATCCCGATCCGGATTGTCCGGCTCCACATAAAACTGCATTTTGCACCTCGGCAGAAAATTCATATTCTCCGGCGCATTCATTATATCATTTTTCAACGCATTATGCTATACTGGCAGCATCAAAAAGTGCATAGAATATTCCATTTCAGGAGGTTAAAATCATGAGTAGATTGAAAATTGGTATCATTGGGTGCGGCGGCATTGCCAATGGCAAGCATCTTCCTTCCCTGAAGGCCGTTAACCGCGCAGACATCGTGGCTTTTTGCGATTTGATTCCCGAACGTGCGGAAAAGGCCGCCAAGGAATACGGCGTGCCCGGCGCAAAAGTGTACACAGACTATCACGAACTGCTTCAGGATGCATCCATTGACGTTTGCTATGTGCTAACGCCCAACCGCAGCCATGCGGATATCTCTTGCGACGCCATGCGGGCAGGCAAACACGTTCTGTGCGAAAAGCCCATGGCCAAAACCGCCGCGGACGCTCGCCGCATGGTTGAAACCGCGAAGGAAACCGGCAAAAAGCTGACCATTGGCTATCAGCACCGGCATAAGCCCGCCAGCCAATATGTAAAAAGCTGCATCGATCGCGGCGACCTGGGCGAAATCTATTATGCCAAGGCCTTTGCAATTCGCCGCCGCGGCACACCCAACTGGGGCGTGTTCCTCAACGAATACGAACAGGGCGGCGGTCCGCTCATTGATATCGGCACCCACAGCCTGGACCTGACCCTGTATCTGATGAACAACTACAAACCCCGCATGGTGGTCGGCACCCGTTACAAGAAGGTGGAAAACCCGGAATGCGGCAATCCCTGGGGCGGGTGGGGTCCTGACGAAAACACCACGCTGGAAGACGCCGCCTTCGGCTTTATCGTCATGGAAAACGGCGCGACCATCACTTTGGAAGCCACTTGGGCGCTGAACACCTGCGAACCGATTCCGGAAGGCAGCTGCCAGCTGTGCGGGAGCAAGGCCGGCGCACAGATCAAATTTGACAAAGTTACCATCAACAAGGGCGAATTCGGCCGCCTGGTGGATGCACAGCCCGACCTGAACGCAGGCGGCGTGGCCTTCTATGACGGCGTGAAGGAAACCCCTGCCATCACCGAACAGCGTCGCTGGCTGGATGCCATCGAAAACGACACGGATCCCGTGGTGCTTCCCGAACAGGCATGCGTAGTCAGCGAAATCCTGGAAGCCATCTACACCTCCGCGAAGACCGGCGAGCCTGTCTATTTCAACAAGTAAGGAGCGCCTTCATGAAAAATTTTGCAATGCTGGGCAAATGGCACGTTCATGCCGAAGGATATGCAAAAGAACTGAATTCTCTTCCGGGATGCCGTGTGACCAAGGTATGGGATGCGAATGCAGAGCAGGCCGCCCTTTGGGCAAATTCGCTGAACTGTGAAAGCGCCTCCGTGGAAGACATTCTGAAAGACGATACCATCGAAGGCGTGGTGATTTGCAACGCCACCAACGAGCATCCCTCTCTGATCAAGCGCGCATGCGCCTCCGGCAAAGCCGTGTTCACGGAAAAAGTGCTGGCGTTGACGGAAGCGGAAGCCTTGGAAATTCAGGCGGCGGCGGCAGAAAACCACACGCGTTTCGCCATTTCCTTTCCCCACCTGAGCGAACCGGCGACACAGTTTGCCCTGGAAACCGCAGCGTCGGGAAAGCTGGGAACCTTAAATTACGCCCGCGTGCGCAAGGCGCACAACGGCGCAACCGGAAACTGGCTGCCGCCGCACTTCTATGACCCCGTTGCCTGCGGTGGCGGCGCAATGGTGGATTTGGGAGCGCATCCCATGTATTTGTTGTGCGCATTGCTGGGAGAGCCGGACAGCGTGCAATCCTGCTTCACAAACGTCACCGGGAAAGCCGTGGAAGACAACGCAGTGAGCGTTCTCTCCTTCCCCAATGGCGCAATCGGCGTGGCGGAAACGGGATTTGTCTCCGCGCGCTATCCCTTCACCATTGAACTGGGCGGCACGGAAGGCTCCCTGCTGCTGCGGGACGGCGAAGTATCCTATTGCTGCGCCGAAACAGGCAATCAGTGGAAGGCTCCGGAGCAATTGCCTCCGCGTCTTCCTTCACCGTTGGCGCAATGGGCGCAGGCTGAACGTCCGGAGGATATTCCGTCCGGTTTCGCCATGGAGGCCGCCGTTCGCCTCACTCGCGTGATGGAAGCCGCATACAAATAACCAGAACAGATCTTCCCGACTCCGTGGTGCGGCTTGCGGAAACGCTGTTCCGGGAAAGCATCGGCATCGTTGGTATGAATGTACCGGCGATGCCGGTGTTTTGCATTGCTGCAGCCGGCATCGCAAATTCCCGGACGAGTTCAGCAGTGGGTTTCCACACCTACCTATGCAAAACCCGCTTCG
>JAQXRL010000255.1 GCA_029218505.1 Eubacteriales bacterium
CATGCAGCTTGACGGCGAGTTCTTCCTGCGAAAGCCCTTTTGATTTTCTGATTGCCTTTATGTTTTCATTTAGCATTCGGGATAGCTTCCTTTCTTTCAGTCGCTGCCATGATTGTACAGGAAACTGCCCATTGCTGCAAGCAACGCATATGAACATCGGCGTTTTAGCGCCGTGGTATGCGGCCGGGCCTGCTGGCAATGCAGAAATAACGTCCGCCAATTGCTCTGGAGGGTTCCTTTATTCGGGAAAGGCGTCTTCCCCGGCGCTTTCGTTTTCCTTGCGCATGTCGATCTCCCGCGCTTTCATCTTTTCCCCATTAAAGATATCATACATTGCGGGCACCACGAACAACGTCATGAGCGTTGCGTACAATAAGCCTCCGATCGTCACCACCGCCATGGGCTGCATCATTTCGGAACCCATGCCGGTGCCCAACGCCATGAGCAGCATGCCCAAGATGGTGGTAAGCGCGGTCATCAAAATGGGGCGCAAGCGCATTCTGCC
The DNA here is from genome assembly GCA_029218505.1 of Eubacteriales bacterium. Classification (GTDB taxonomy): domain Bacteria; phylum Bacillota; class Clostridia; order Christensenellales; family Aristaeellaceae; genus SUG1456. The sequence goes on from JAQXRL010000255.1 coordinate 506, forward strand.
CGTTTGAATCAGCGCCTCCCGCTTGGTCATTCCGCCGATGCGCAGCTGGTTTACGCAGTCCACGAACACAATGCCGTTATTCACCACCACGCCGGAGAGCACCAGAAAGCCAACCATGGATACCACGGATAGATCCATGCCCGTGATGACCAACGCCAGCAGGCCTCCGGTAAACGCGAGGGGAATGGTAAACATGACGATCAGCGGGGAGCGCAGGGACTGGAACTGGGCGACCATAATCAGGAAAATGAACGCCAGCGCCACCACGACCATCCACACCAGGTCCTCCATGATGCCCATGACGACCTCATTTTCACCGGAGAAAACAATTTCGCAATCCTCCGGCAATGGATAATCCGCCAGCGCATCCTCCAATGCGCCGCTAACCGCGTTGATTGCATAACCATCGGCAACGGCAACGCTTACGGACATCATGCGCTGCTGGTTTTCTCTGCGAATGCTGCTGGAGCTTACGGTCTTCTCCACCCGCGCAATGTCCCCCAATCGCACGTCCCGATCCTGCGTTTCCATTTGCCCCTGATCGTTGCGCTGGGTGATTTGGGCGGCAATGGTCATGTCCGCCAGGCGATCCGGCGTCATATTCCCCAATCGGTCGTCCGCAATGTATACGTCGATTTCCCGACCATCCTGCGGAATCTCCATCAATTGGGTGCTGCCGTGCAGTTCCGTGGCCAACGCCATGTATACCTGCGCCACGGTCAATCCGTTTTCCATCGCCTTGTCTTTGTCCACGACGACGCGCAATTCCGGAACACTGTCCTGACTGCCGTCATCCACGCTCTCCACGCCGGGCAATTTCGCCGCAATTTCCGCTACATCAGAAGCCACCCGTTGCATTTCCGCAATGTCCTTGCCCAAAATGTCCACGGAAATCCCGCTGCCCGTCATCATGGAAATGTCCATGGTGCTGGCGCTGACCTCTAAGCTCAGGCCCATTTCATCGCCGATTTGGGAAATTTCCCGGGCAATCTCCGCATTTTTGCGCCCGGAATCCTCGCGCAGGGTAATATAGTAACTCATGGAACTGTCGCCACCGCCGTTGAGCATAGACATCATGCCGGCGCTTTCCGTTACGCCCACGGATTCCACACTGTCTACTTCCATGATGCGCTGCATCAATTCCGTTGCCAACGCACGGCGCATATCGGTGTCCTCGTCATTCTCAAAGGAAAGCGCAGCGCTCATCTGGGTGGAATTCACGGAAGGCATAAAGGAAATTCCCATGCTGCCCACTTGCGTCACCGCATATGCCAGCAAGCCGATCGCCGCCAATAACACCAGCGGCTTTCCCTTCAGCGCCCCGCGAAGCAAAACGGCATATCCATTCTGAACGGCATCAAAGAACCGGTGTTTTCGCACCTTGGCCTTGCGCAGCACCGCCGCGGACATGGAGGGCACAAACGTCATGGCCACCACCAGACTGGCCACCAGCGAAAACGCAATGGTAAGGCCCAGATCGCTGAACAGACTGCGCGCCAATCCCGTGACGAACAAAATGGGCACAAACACACAGATGGTGGTAAGCGTGGATGCGATCAGCGATCCCGATACTTGCCGGACGCCTTCCACGCAGGATTTCAGCACCGGCATTCCTTCGTCGTTGTGCAGCCGGTAGATGTTTTCGATGGACACAATGGAATTGTCCACCAGCATGCCAATGCCCAGCGCCAGTCCCGAAAGGGACAGCACATTCAACGTAACGCCGGAAAAATACATGCATGCAAACGCCGCCACAACGCTGACCGGAATGGACAGCGCCACAATCAGCGTGGGCCGTATATCCATCAGGAAAATCAGCAGCACCAGCACCGCCAGCAAGCCGCCCATCAGCAGATTGCTCAACACCGAATCAATGACGATGTCGATGTAGTCGCCCTGGTTGATCATGTCTACGACCTTGAGCCCGTCGTACTTCGCCATGAGCTCCTCGGTCTTTTCCCGAATGGCATGGCCCACATCGGCGGTAGAATAGGTGGACTGCTTATCGAAGGACAGCAGAATGCCATCCAAACCATCCACGCGGGTGAAACCATCCTGCCGGTCGTCCTGCAGTTCCACCACAGCCACGTCCATCAGGCGCACCACGCCCACGCTTTCCAAGCCCAGGTCGAACAGCCGCAGCCGCTTCAATTCGTCTATGTTGGCAATTTCGTTGCCTACGCTCACCAGATAGGAATCGTTTCCTGCGCGGAGATATCCGGCAGGCATGCCAAAATCTTGTGCGCCCAAAATACTGCCCACGGTCTCCAACGTGACGATTCCGTCCAAGTTTGCCTGTTTCAGCGCCTCGTCCCGGGATTTTTCAAATTCCGTCCAGGCTTGATCCAACTGCGCCTGACCATCGCGAATGGCGCTCTCGCCCTGGGCAAAGCCCTGGACTGCCTGTTCGCGGGCTTCCTCCAGCTGCTTTCTTGCATCCGCCAGGTTTGTGTCCTGGTCAATGCCTTCCACCATTCCGCCGGGAATCACGCCGGATTTCAGCGTTTCCAGCGTCTGATCGATTTGAGCAATTCCCTCTTCCAGCTGCTGCTTCGCCATGAGCAGCTGCACGTATTGGCTGGCAATCTGGTCGATATTGGAAAATCCCTGCAGCTTCTGCCACGCTTCCGTAGCTTCTATTTCCGCCATTTGCGCCTGTACGTCCGCAATTTGCGCCTCCAATTCCTGTTGCTGCCGGGATGTATCCTCGTCCAACTGCGCCTGCAATTGGGCGATCTGCCCGTCCAGAGCGGCAATTTCCACGTCAATGGCGTCCACCTGTCGCTGTGCTTCGTCGATCTTTGCCTGCACCGCCTCTCCGGAGGCGATTCCTTCCTGTTCCAGCGCCGTCAGAGTGTCCTGCATGCCGTCGCGCCGGACGGTCAGCGCAGAAATCTCTTCTTCCAATCCGGCCTTTTCCGCCTCTATGGCGGCAGCTTCCTGTTCCAATTGCGCCTTCTGCTGCTCCAGCGCAAGGTATTCCTCGCTTTCCGGTTCCAGCGCGGCCATTTCTGCCGCCACAGTCTCCATCTCGGCGCGCTTCGCTTCCAGGCGGGCAGAGCTTTCCTCCAAGGCAGCCTGCTTTTCCCCAATCTGCGCGTCGCACTGGGCAATCTCTTCCCGCAACGCGTCAGGATTCATGGCCTGCAAATCCGCAATATACGCAACATATGCCTCTCGCTGCGCGATCAATTCCTGCTTTTGCGCATTGAGCGCGTCTATCTGCTGCTGCAGGGCGGACGTATCCTGCTGAGACAGATTCTCCAATTGCGATTGCAGCTGCTGCAACTGTTGCTGCAAGGCCGCATGGCGCACGCCCGCATCCACGATTGCCTGAATTTCCTCGATGGACAAATCCCCTATGGAGGAAAACTGTTCCAATCCTGCGTTGACCTGATCCAGCTGCGCCTGCAATTCGCTTCGCTGTGCTTCCAGTTGCGCAATCGCTTGATCCAATTGCGCCTGTCCTTGGTCGATTTGCTCCAACGCATCGTCGATTTGCCCCAATGCGGAGGATTTCTGTCCGGATAGCTGGCCTCTGGTGCTGTCCAATTCCCGCTGAGCGTCCCGCAATTGCTGTTCCACATCCGCCAGTTCCGCGTCAATTTCCCGCAGTATGGCGGAATTCAGCGCATCAATGCGCTCCTGGCTCAGGGTAATTTGCACAGACTGCTTCACCAGTCCGGACGCCGTCGCAGACGCCACGCCGGCCACGGATTCATATTCCGCCGCCAATTCTTCCACGAACGCGGACAGTTCCACAATATCCATGCCGTCCATGGACACGGATACGATCGACACCGGCAGCATATCCGGATTGAGCTTCATCACCACCGGCGCGCTCACCGAATCATCCCAGTTTCCCCGCAGCAAATCAATTTGTGTGGAAAGGTCGATCATGATGGAATTCATGTCCACGTTTTCATCAAATTCCATGATGAGCGTGGACACATTGTCCGACGAGGTGGAAATCATTTGCTTCAGGCCCGTCAGGCTTGCAAACGCCGATTCCATGGGGCGGGTTATGGATTCCTCAATGTTTTCCGCCGTCTCCCCCACGTTGGTCGTATATACCACCACATAAGGCAAATTCATGCTGGGCAACAAATCCGTAGACATATTTTGAAAAGAGATCACGCCCAGAATCAGCACAAGCACAATGGCCACAACCACCGTGTATGGTTTTTTCACACTATAATTCGCCAGCATTATGATACCTCCAAATTCCCTTTCATTATAAAAGAAAATGCCGCCTCTGTCCATGCGCATTCCGGGCTTTACCGAAAAGTTTCAAATTGAACCATTCGGTTAATCCGAACTTCCATACGAAATATCGGAAAAAGCAATGGTTTTCTCTGGAAAGATGGCGCGCGCTGTGCTATAATACGATAGACAGCGGGCATGCCTCGGGAAGGGCCCGCAAATGGAGGAAGACATATGATGCATCAAATTGAGGAACACCTTACCACGCGCGTTTGCGGCGAATACGACGTAATTGTTGCCGGAGGCGGCGTAGCGGGTGTGAGCGCAGCAGTGTCTGCGGCGCGTTTGGGACAAAAAGTGCTATTGTTGGAAAAGGGCGTCGTTCTGGGCGGATTGGCCACCGTAGGCATGATCAGTTGGTACGAGCCTCTCAGCGACGGCCCCGGTCGTCACATCATGCATGGCATTCCGGAAGAGTTGCTGCAACTGTCGATTCGCTATGGCGGCGACACGCTGCATCCGGATTGGAAAAACGGCAAACCTACCTCCGAACGGCGTTACGCAACCCATTTTTCCCCAACGTTGTTTGCCATGGCGCTGGACGCCTATGTGCTGGATACAGGCGTAGAAATGCTGCTGGACACGCTGTGCGTGGGAACGCAGGTGGAAAACGGCAAGCTGACATCCGTCCTTGTGGAAACAAAGGACGGCCGCCGGGCATATCGCGCCAAGGCCTTCGTAGACGCAACCGGCGACGCGGACTTGGCGCAGCGCGCAGGCATTCCTTGCGAATTGGGCAAGAACTATCTTTCCTATGTGGCCCAGCGCGCCTCCTTGACGGAATGCGGCGAAGCGTTGTCCAGCCAGGACATCATGAAGCTGCGCAATTGGCGCGGCGTGGGTTCCAACCTCTTTGGCGGAGGACATCCGGAAGGATATCCTCATTTGGCGGGCGTAACCCCGGAGGACGTCACGAAATTTGTCTTGGACGGCCGCAAAATGTTCTTTGACAGCGTAAAGGACGAGCCGCGTTCCTCCCGGGATATCCTGGCCATTCCGGGCATGGCGCAGTTCCGCACCACCCGCCGCATTCAGGGCGCCGCGACGCTGAAAGAAACGGACGCATGGCAGCACTGCGATGAATCCATCGGCGTGTTGTGCGATTTTACCAAGCCTTCCATCTGCTATGAAATGCCTTACGGCGCGCTGTATCATCCCATGATCGACAATCTTTTTGCTGCGGGACGCATCGTCTCGGCGGAAGGCTGGGGCTGGGATGCCGCGCGCGTGATCCCCGGCGCAGCCCTCACCGGACAGGCCGCCGGCATCGCCGCGGCCCTGCGTTGCCAGAACGCCCGTTCTTCCACCGCCTCCCTGTATCCCAAGCTGGCGGAAGTTTTGCAGCAGGCAGGCCTGGAAATGCATCTTTAATCCTTCTGCGCGGAGACACGTTTCTCCGCGCATTTTCTTGCCTTTTGGGCATTGTTCGGCTGTATGGTCCTGTTTTCCCCTGAAAATTGCATACGTTTAACGAATTCTGGTTGCAAACGTCCGTGTTTATGTGGATAATATGCAGTGTGGTTCCGAATAATGTTCGTATATACGCAATCAAACGCCTGAAACGGAGGACGCGCGCCATGGAAAAGCAAAACCAGCTTTATGAAGGCAAGGCCAAAAAGGTCTTTGAAACGGAAAACCCGGATGTTCTCATTGTATCCTACAAGGACGATGCCACCGCTTTCAACGGTTTGAAAAAGGGCACCATCCTGGGGAAGGGCGCAATCAACAACCGTGTAACGAATCATTTGATGCGCATGCTGTAAAAGCAGGGCATTCCCACGCATCTGGTGGAAGAATTGAACGACCGGGAAACCCTGGTCAAGCGCGTAAAGATTGTTCCATTGGAAGTCATCGTGCGCAACATTGCGGCAGGCTCCCTTTCGAAGCGCCTGGGCCTTGAGGAAGGCACCAAATTGCGCAGCACGGTGCTGGAATTCTGCTATAAGGACGACGCGCTGGGCGATCCCATGGTAAACGAATATCACATTTATGCCATGGGCCTGGCTACGCCGGAAGAAGTAAAGACCATCAGCGATTATTCCCTGAAGATCAACCAAATTCTCTCCGATTATCTGAAGGATCTGAACATTGAACTGATCGACTTCAAGCTGGAGTTTGGCAAAACCAAGGATGGCACGATTGTCCTGGCGGATGAGATTTCTCCGGATACCTGCCGTTTCTGGGATCGTACCACCAAAGAAAAGCTGGACAAGGATCGCTTCCGCCGGGATCTTGGCGGCGTAGAGGACGCGTACAAAGAAGTCATGAAGCGTCTTCTGGGAGAAAACGCATGACACGCGAAAGGCCGCACGAAGAGTGCGGCGTTTTCGGTTTGTGGGAACCGGAAACGCAGGATGTGGCATCCTTGTGCTATTATGGACTGATGTCCTTGCAGCATCGCGGACAGGAAAGCTGCGGCATCGCGGTAAACGACCGCGGCGTCATTCACTGTTACAAGGATGCCGGCCTGGTAAACGACGTCATGACCCGTCAGGAATTGGACGCCCTGGGGCATGGCCGCATGGCTGTGGCGCACGTGCGCTACGCCACCATGGGCGTACAGCCCCGGCGCAATGCGCAGCCCCTTGTGGTCAATCATATCAAGGGCACAATGGCGCTTTGTCACAACGGCGCCCTTTCCAACGCGCCGGAGTTGCGGGAACAGTTGGAAATGATGGGTTCCATTTTCCATACCACATCGGACACGGAAGTCATCTCTTATGTCATTACCCACGAGCGTTTGACGACGCGTTCCATCGAAGAGGCAATTTCCAACGCCATGAACCGGCTGGAAGGCGCATATTCGCTGGTCATTATGTCGCCCAGCAAGCTTCTGGCCTGCCGCGACCCCCATGGTTTTCGGCCCCTGTGCATCGGCCGGCTGAAGGAGGGCTACGTGTTTGCCTCCGAAAGCTGCGCGCTGGACGCCATCGGCGCGACATTTCTGCGGGATGTATTGCCTGGAGAAATCGTATGGGTGGATAAAACCGGGCTGCATAGTATTTCCGATCACGTAAATTGCGCGCCCAAGACCACCTGCGTGTTTGAATATGTCTATTTTGCCCGCCCGGATTCCATCATCGATGGTTCCAGCGTGCATACCGCCCGTTTGCGCGCCGGAGCGTTCCTGGCGCTGGAGCATCCCGTACAG